>JADFYT010000133.1 GCA_015232935.1 Desulfamplus sp. | reverse complement strand
AACAGAGGATGATCGAGGAGAAACAGGATATTGAATATGCACATTCACAAAATGATATCAACGATTGACACACATACGGCAGGAGAACCCACACGCATAGTCACCGGCGGGATTCCCCATATTCCCGGAAAAACCATGATGGCAAAAAAGCTGTGGATGCAAGACCATCTGGATCATGTCAGAAAAATGCTCATGCTGGAACCAAGAGGGCATAAGGATATGTTTGGTGCTGTTATTACAGCCCCATCGTGTGATGACGCTCATGCCGGTGTTATTTTTATGGATTCCAAAGGGTATCTGGATATGTGCGGCCACGGTTCCATCGGAGCCGTGACTGTGCTTTTGAACACTGGAATGGTGACAGTTCAGGATTCGAGTGAAAATACCAGTCAAAATAACAGCCGGCAAATTATTCTTGATACTCCTGCCGGAAAGATAAGTGCGTGTGCCAGAATCGAGAACGGAGCCGCAACGGAAGTTTCAATCCGCAACGTGCCCGCATTTTATTATGACACGCTCTCCATAGATTTGCCCTCTGTTGGCAGAATCAATGTGGACATATCCTATGGCGGCAATTTTTTTGCTCTTGTAAATGCCAAAGATCTTGATATGGAGCTTGAAGTTCAAAATATTGACCGGCTTGCATCTGCAGGGCTTGAGATCAGAAAGCGTGTCAATGAGGTTATTGCAGTTATCCACCCTGCTACCGGTGAACGGTGTCAGGTGCCACTGACCGAGATTTATCAGGATAACTATCCTCATAACGGCTATCCTGAAAACAGATCGTTAAATAAAACAGCACCCTGCAGGAATATCGTTATCTTTGGCAACGGACAGATCGACCGTTCCCCATGCGGCACCGGAACCTGTGCAAAAATGGCATATCTTTATGAAAAGGGAGAGCTTGGAATTGGTGAGCCATATTTCCATTCAAGTATAATAAACACTGTCTTTGTCGGAAAAATTCTGGAGGAGACTGTAGTGGGCAACAGGCGGGCAATTATTCCTCAGATAACAGGGCACGCACACATTACAGGTTTTCACAGCTTTATCGCACAGAAGGATGACCCGTTTAAAGAGGGATTTTTCTTATAAAATCAACAACAAAGGAGATTTAACCATGCCAATATTTGAATTTAAATGTTTAGAATGTGAAGAGTTTTTTGAAGTGCTTTTTATGAGCGGCGATAATGAACAAGAGATAAAATGCTCCAAGTGCGAATCTTTTTCCATTGAGAGGGTGGTCAGTGCAACCAATTATGCGATGGGCGGTTCGGCTGCCAGTAAAAACCAGAGCCTTGAAAAGCAGACGCGACAGTGTTCAAGCGGCTCTTGCACAACCTACACTGTTCCAGGAGAAACAAGAGGTTGAAAGCGATAATCCTGATTGTGCAGATGGGCACAATTTGTTGAAGCAAAAAATCTGGCCATCAGGAACGGTTTTACTCTCTATGTTAGAGTAAATTAGACGAGTATGGCCTGTTCTGGTCACCTCGGTTCATGAAAACAAAAAAATGTATTTTCATGGTAAAACAAGGGAAATACAAAAGGAGATAAGAATGAGTGAATTTGCGACCCTGCTGATTGACGGCAAAGAGTACAAACTTCCCGTGATTGTCGGAACTGAAGGTGAAAAGGCAATTGATATAAGAAAACTGCGGCAGGAGACCGGCCATATAACCTTTGACCCTGGATTTGGCAATACAGGAAGCTGCCAGAGTGCTATCACCTTTATGGACGGCGAGAAGGGAATCCTTAGATACAGGGGTATCCCCATTGAGCAGCTTGCCGAGAAATCAACTTTTGTAGAAACCGCTTATCTTCTGATGAATGGCTATCTTCCTGACAGGGAGAGCCTGACCAGAACAAGCGTCATGCTCAACGATTTTTCCCTTCTTCATGAAGACATGAAGTTCTTTTACCAGAATTTCCCGAGCAAAGCTCACCCCATGGGTATTTTGTCTGCCATGGTAAACGCTCTCAGAAGTTTTTACCCGGAACTTATTGATCTGGATGAGGATGTCAACAGCACTTTCCTTCGCATCATATCCAAGGTCAGAACCATGGCTGCAATGGCATACAAGATTTCAAGAGGGCACGCGACTGTCTATCCCAGGCCAGATTACTCCTATTGTGCAAATTTCTTGCATATGATGTTTGATAATCCTGTTATCCCCTATAGAATGGATCAGGAGCTTGTGGATGCTCTCAATGTATTCTGGATACTGCATGCAGATCATGAGCAAAATTGCTCCACAGCGGCAGTAAGGGTGGTCGGCAGCGGAAAGGTAAACATCTATGCGGCACTTTCAGCCGGAATTTCAGCCTTGTGGGGGCCATTACACGGCGGAGCCAATCAGGCTGTTATCCAGATGCTCGAAGGTATGCAGCAGAACAATTTGACACCTGCTCATGTCATAGAAAAAGCAAGAGATAAAAATGACCCGTTCAAGCTCATGGGATTTGGCCACAGGGTTTACAAGACCTATGATCCAAGGGCAAAGATCATGAAAAGCATGTGTGACAAGGTACTAAAAAAACTCCAGATCAAGGATCCTCTGCTTGACGTTGCGATGGAACTTGAGGAAGCGGCCTTGAATGACTCCTATTTTCAGGACAAGAACCTATATCCCAATGTCGATTTTTACAGCGGAATCGTGCTGCGTGCCATGGGCATTCCAACCAAGATGTTCACGGTCATGTTTGCCATTGGAAGACTTCCCGGCTGGATTGCCCAGTGGAGAGAGGATGCTCTTGATCCCAATCAGAAAATAAGCAGGCCAAGGCAGGTTTATATGGGAGAGACTGTAAGAGATTATATTCCCATGGACAAGCGTTAGTATCTCAAAACCAACATGTATCTGTTATTTTTACTTGTTAAGATTGTCTTGTATATTGAAAGTTAAGTGAAAAATAGAGTTTCTGAATCAGGATGCTAAGGATAAAAGGATGAGCCGGATATATTTATCCTTGATATCCTGTAAATCCTGGCCATCCTGATTCAGACAGCAGGCAGGCATTAAACCTGAGAAGTTAACAAGGCAGAACTAATCTTTTTTGAATATCTTTTTTATGGCATCAATGTCCTCAATTTTGGACGGCATCAGGTCAAGTTTACGTTTCGCAAGCATTTTAAGGCCCACATCCATATCGGAAAACAGGTCACGGGTCCTCACTTTATAGCGAAGCATGATTTCAAGTTTATGGGTTCTTCCGTGCCGTTCAATGGAGTTGAGCACCTCCTTGTGAAATCCTAAAATGCCTGGCTGGGCAATTTTTATCTTTTTTTCAATTGCAATCTGCCGCAGAGCATCCATCATGGCGGAGATATCTATTGCCATGGGGCATACAGTTGAGCAGGTGTTGCATCCAACACAGATCCATATGGTTGAAGATCGCAGGGCTTTTTCATAACATCCCAGTTGTAAAAGCCGGATAACTCCATGAGGTGCATAGTCCATTGCCTGAAAAAACGGGCATCCTCCGGCACAGCATCTACAGTGGTAGCAGTTATTGTAGTTGACATGAGATCGTTTTATAACTTCAGAGGCAATATCAAAAGAAGCTTCCCTGATTCTCTCGTTTTCAATATTTACAGGTTCTTCCTGTGATGTCATTTTATCAAAAAGTAAAGCGTCTTCTCTGTTTCCTTGTTTGTCAACAATATCTTCGACTGCCTCTGAATCTGTTTTGCCTGCAATATTTACAGGTGCTCTGGAATTCCCGTCCTTATTCTTGTCAATATTTATGTCCATACTAAATTACCCCCAGATCAATGGCCTTGATTACCTGTTTTGCCTCTTTAAAGCCGCTGTCCACCTCTACAGCTTTTTGAAACAGCTCTCTTGCCTTGTCTGTATTTTTCATGTCTAAATATATTCTTCCCATGTTGTAGTAGATGTTTGGCTCATCAGGATGAATTCTAAGTGCCTTGGTGTAGTGGGTCAATGCTGTATTGTGATCTCCTCTTTTCCGGTATATGACTCCAAGCGAGTTGAATACATTGAGTGAATCTGATCCAAGAGAGAGTATCTCGTTCAAAATCTCTTCCGCGTGTTCGTCATTATCCCTTTCAAGATGTATCTGTGCCGCGTGGTTCATGCAATCATCTGCCTTGTCGTGCTGTCCAAGTGCCCTGTATGCCCGACCCATCTCCTCATACGCCTTGGCAAACAGCCTGTCAAGCTGTGTTGCTTTCCTGAATGCAACAATAGCTTCGGAATGCTTTCCCTGAATGCTTTTTATGTAGCCTATATTGTAATAATATTCAGGATTCTCCTTCTGGTTGACCATGGCTTTGAATGTATCAATGGCCTCGTCATACTTTCCGTCATTGATAAGTGTCGAGCCTTTGTCAATCTGTTTGCGGTCGATACAAGGAATGCCGTAAATTCAGGCATTTTTCTATTTTTTGCTCTTTTTTATAGCTGTAATGGTAAGATTTTTCAGCCGCTGCATCAACTGTTTTACCTGATCTGAAAACAGATGGGTATCGCTGCTCTCCCAGTCAACATAGATAAGCCCCACTTTTTTCTGCTCAACCACAATAGGATATATGGCAAAGGATGCCGCAAAATTTTCCCTGGCATACCAATCCGGAATCCTGCTGTAACCTATCTTGTCACGAACATCTTCAACCACAATATCAAGACCTGTACTCAAAGCCTTATTGAACATGTCATCACTGTCCGAGACCCTGAACATGAACTTCTGGCCAAACTCTTCGGCCTCCTTGCCCAGAACAAATCTCACAGCCATGACACCTTTTGCCTTATCCATAATACATATGGATATCCTGGAAAAGAAGAATCCCTTATAAATAGTTGTAATTATAAGATTAAGTATAGAGCTCAACTTAACTCCGGATCTTAATGCCTTCTCGATTTTTTTAATATGACTTTCGATCCAGAGAATTTTGTCCTCGTTAACCTCCCTGTTCCATCCGGTCTGCCCATCAGGAGTGATCTGAGATGTAATCCAGAGTTTTTCAGCGGATTCAACCAGCAAATCAGATTTCAAATCTTCTGACATGCGGTCGAAGCGACTGTTTTTAAGGTTGATTTTCAGAACCTTGGCATGATTTTCAACTTTCTGGATAGCATTTTGCAGAAGTCCCTCAGCAACTGATATCCCGATATCCAGAAAATTGCTGTAACGATCCACAATTCCCTCAAGTTTTTTCTGTCTTACATTCTGGCTGATACGCCAGTCAATATTAGAAAGCTCGTTTGTAAAAGAGGAGACAAGGCGCTTGAGAGTCTGGCCGGTAATTGCTCCTGGATCCATTTTAAAATCCTTGAATGGCAGGATACAATCAACAATTCCCTTTGGAAATCCCCATCCCGAGACAATCCCCTGCCCAATCTGGGCAAAGGATGCACCTATAAGCTGTCTTGAAACTGCCTCCAGGTCCATTTTCTTTTGCTCGGAAATCCTGCGGATACGCTGGTACGCCTGAGGGTCACAAAATAAAATTATCTGTTCACCGATATCGTAGAGCATTGCCACAAGCTGAAATTCGTCCGGGGCCTTGTATTTTGCCTCCCTGGCAAGCTCTTTTGCCATCATTCCCCGCATCAGGCTCGCAAGGGATTTTTCCTTCAACAGTTCGCTTTTGGAAATATCTCTCATGAATTCAAACAGCAGAAGGGTCGCTGCTGCCTGCTGCACCTCTTCTGTTCCAAGAATAACCATCGCCTCCGGAATACTTGCAATCCCCTTTTGTGCAAAGTGGCCATAGTAACATGAATTTACGACAGAAAGCACCTTTGAAGAGAGTGCGACATCTTTAAGTATAACCGAGGCAATATCTCTGGTGGAGGCATATTTCATGTTTACAATACGGTTGATCTCTTCAATCTGTGCTGTAAAAGTGTGGAGAAAGCGACCGGACTTCATCTTTTTGTCAAGATCTTCAAGGATACTGGAGAAACGAACCTGGTCATAATCTTCCTGTACAGAGAGCTGATCGTTTTTTTGGCCATGGTCTTTCCCGGCTTCAATAGAATCATCCTCTTCATTGAGTTCCGGGATGTCCGGAAGCTCAATAAGATCCAGCTCTATGCCTGAACCTGTTTGAATCCTGTCATTCATTCAAAGTTCTCCATTTCCTGTTTTATCCCTGAATGCCGATAGCGGCCATGCCCTGATGGACACAACTAAAAATGAAAGTTTTATAATCACAGCTATCTCAAGAGACTTTCACATAAATCAAACTGGTGAAAAATGCTGCCTGGGACTTGACTGGCAAAGGGCTTGTCCCACCAAAAGACTTTTCCCGGAATCTATAGATTGTGTTTTTGTTCCTTATATGTTTTTGTTGCTTATAGTGTTCAATAGCAATCTTGAACCTTCATGGTTATTATGTTGTCATGCCGGATCCTGCAAGCATGAATGGATCCTGCAAGCATGAATGAATTTTGCGGTAAAATATTATATTAAATATGTAATTTCAAGTCATTAATGACAATACAACGTATAATCGAACAAATAATATACACTCAGGATATAAATATTGCACACAAGCTCTATCATGTGCTAAAAAATCAAATATGCCGAAATATCAAATATTAGACCTCCTGCAAATTAACTTTTCATCCAGTACAATCAAGGAGTAAAATCCGGTTTTGCAGGAAGTCTCAGAGTGTG
>JADFYT010000132.1 GCA_015232935.1 Desulfamplus sp. | reverse complement strand
CTAAACAAATATTCCAACTTTGGAGTACTCTTGTCCAATCTTATTTCAATGTTAAAAAAACTGTCCGAACTATTGATCTATATGAGTTTAAAGTATATCCATTGACAGGCAAAAACAAAAGAGGCATATATGACTTTGTTGATGCTGAAAAAGACATGAATTCATAATATCAGAGTATATTTTGCAATCTCAGGAGACAAGAAAATAACAAAAGAGAGGTTAAAACTCATGGCAAAAATTACCTTTTTAGCAGAAAACAACTGTGTAGCTTCATCCATTGCAGGTACATCAGACGCACTTGCGATTGCCAATCTGTGGTGGCTTTACATGAAGAATGGCACTGAAAAACCACTTTTTGAAACTGAAATAATCTCTATTGACGGAAAGCCTGTCACAGCCCAGGGCGGCATTATACTGACTCCTTCAAGAGCAATGGACGATCTGGAAAAAACCGACCTGATCCTTCTTCCGACTTTCTTTCCTCCGTTTGATATGGGTAATCCAAGACTAAAGAGAATCTGCGAATGGACAAAGCATAACTATAACAATGGCAACAAGGTTGCCTGTAACTGCACAGGAACGTTCCTGCTGGCCGAAACAGGACTGCTGGACGGACGCATTGCCACGACCAACTGGCATTTTGCAGAAATATTCAAGAGGAAATACCCAAAGGTCAGCCTCAAGATAGATCGCCTTTTAACAGAAGATAACGGGCTTTACTGCACAGGTGCGGCAACCGCTTTTATGAATCTATGCCTCTATCTGATTGCAAGATATGGTTCACCGGAACTGGCTTCCAGATGTGCGAAAGGGCTGCTTGTTGATACAGATCGACAAAGCCAGTCACCATATATTGTTTATGAATTCTGGAAAAAACATTCTGACGGGCAGATTTTGAAGGCACAACAGTGGATGGATAAAAACTATGAAAAGAAATTTTCCATTGATACAGTGGCCGAGTCCATCGGGATCAGTCCACGCCATTTCAAACGCCGGTTTAAAAATGCCACTGGAGAAACACCTATTGCATATCTCCAGCGTTTAAGAATTGAAAACGCCAAGTGGATGCTGGAACGTACAAGCCAGAACATTAATGAAATCACCTGGAAAGTAGGTTATGATGATATCAACTCCTTTCGGCGGCTCTTTCTTCGACACACGGGCCTGTCTCCCAAGGGGTACCGGAACAAATTTTCATCAATACATTAAGGCCGGTATTTGACATTAGGCTGCCATTTGCGGCATGTATGTTTATGTGAAAGTTTCTTCAGATATCTGTAATTATAAGACTTTCATTTTTCGTTGTGCCCATCAGGGCACGACCGTTATACAGACAAACCAAAAAGGAGACCTGTTATGGCACCATCTATAGAGCTTGAAATATTTTCAGACTATGTCTGACCCTGGTGTTATTTCATTACCGGGAGTATTGAAAAACTAGAAAGAGAGCATGATATAGCAGTCAAATGGCGGGCATTTCCCCTTCATCCTGATACCCCGCAAGAGGGTATGACCCTGGAAGAGCTTTTTAAACGAAAGGGGGCTATTGTCAACGTGGATCAAATAGTTGCCAATCTCAAAGCAACCGCATCAAGGCTTGGACTTGCCTTTGGGGACAGAAAGATGACCTATAACAGCCGCCTTGCACAGGAAACAGGGTTGTGGGCAGCTACAAAAAAAAGAGGTCATCAGTTTCACATGGAGGCATTTAAAGCATATTTCGCAGAAGGAAAAAATATTGCCCAAAAAGATGTTATTCTAAACATTGTGGAACGCTCAGGGCTTGATCTTGCAGAAGGCCGGAATGTGATTGATGCCCGTACATTCTCGGACGCTGTGGATGCGGACTGGTCTCTTTCAAGGGCAAAGGGGGTGACTGCGGTTCCAACATTCTTTGCCGGTCTTGACAGGCTTGTGGGTGCACAGTCCTATGAAGCACTTAAAAGCATGGTTGATAAATACATGGATAAAGCCTGATTCAAGTCCCGTTACCCGGCAGATCAGTTCTTTTTGCCATGCTCCATTTATCAACCATCTCCAGAAGTTTCTTTCGTTTGATGGGCTTTGTCAGATAGTCATCCATACCGGCTTCAAGGCACTTTTCCCTGTATCCTTCAAGAGCATGGGCAGTCATGGCAATGATAGGAATGCTTCTGAAGCCGGATGCCTCTTTGTTCATATTTGCCTCAATTTCACGGATATCTCTTGTAGCTTCATAACCATCTTTTACAGGCATCTGGAGATCCATCAGAACAAGATCATATTCATGTTTTTTATAAGCATTGACAGCTTCCTGCCCATCTTCGGCCAGCTCCACGGAATATCCTGACTGAGTAAGAATAAGCATCGCCATCTCCTGATTGGTTGGATAATCCTCAGCCAGCAGTATGCGTATGCTTCCCCTTTGAGCATCGGTCAAGGTATGTCTTGTAACAAGCTGGACGGCTGTCGTTTCGCCTTCCTCTGCGACAAAACCAAGTACCTTTTCAATCGCTTTTCTCAGATGATCCCTTTTAAGTGGTTTCATAAGATAGCCGTTGATTCCTATCTCCTTACAGGTTTTGCTGTCTCCAAGCCGCCCCATGGATGTAAGAATGAGAATCGGAATCTTTTTTAAAGGTTCTATCTTCTTTAACTCCCGTGCGAATTCAAATCCATCCATATCAGGCATCTGTGCGTCAGATAAAACAAGATCAATTGAAATTGAAGATAACACCGATTTCATAAGAAACAGCAAAGCCTCCTGGGCTCCGCTTGCCTCATGTGTAACGCATCCCCACGATTCAAGATACTCTTTGAGGACATCCCTGTTGGTCTTGTTGTCATCAACTATCACAACATTCATCCTGCTGAAATCAACCACCTGATTTTGTCGAGAAACAGATAGATCCTTATCCTTGTCTTCAGGCTGTGTGGTCAGTGCAACTGTAAACCTGAATGTGCTGCCTTTGCCCTCTTCGCTTTCAAGATCAAGCTCCCCCCCCATCAGTCGTGCCAGTTTCCTGCTTATGGTAACTCCAAGGCCTGTTCCACCATATTTCCTTGTGGTTGATCCGTCTGCCTGGGAAAATTCCTCAAATACAATAGCCTGTTTGTTTTTGGGTATGCCAATGCCTGTATCTTTTACTGAAAAACAGATAGTTACCCTGTTTTCATTCAACTCCTTAAGCTCCCCTTTAATGAATATCTCTCCACTACTGGTGAATTTGATGGCATTGCCGCCAAGATTCATAAAAATCTGCCTGATCCGTCCCGGATCCCCGATCAGGTTTGACGGCACATCAGGCGATATAAACGAGATAAGCTCAAGACCTTTTCTTGCCGCCCTGTAGGCAAGAGCGTCTGAAATATCATCGATAAGACCCCTTATATTAAAAGGGATATCTTCTAATTCATATCTGCCTGACTCTATTTTCGAGAATTCCAGAATGTCATTGATAATATTCAAAAGAGCGTTGCTCTCTTTGGTGATAGTGTGCAAAAATCTCTTCTGGCTATTGTCAAGAGTCGTATCCAGGAGCAACTCGGACATCCCGAGAATGCCGTTTAGCGGGGTACGTATCTCATGACTCATGTTGGCAAGAAATTCTGATTTGGCCTTGTTGGCTGAATCGGCAATCTGTTTTGCCGCAAGAAGCTGTCTCTGCCAGAGCTTGCGATCAATATGATTTTTCACCCGTGCCCTTATGACAGCGGGCTGAAAAGGTTTTATTATATAATCATCTGCACCGAGAATGAACCCCTTCTCCTCATCTTCCACCTCATTTCGTGCTGTTACAAAAACCACGGAAATATCTTTGGTTCTCCCGTCTGCCTTAAGTCTGCGGCAGACCTCATAACCGTCCATTTCCGGCATGGTGATATCAAGCAGAATCAGATCCGGCGGATTTGTTCCTGATGCGATTTGAAGTGCTTTAAGGCCATTGTTCGCAACAAGAATACGATAGTTCTCCTTGAGCAGCATGGATAATGCCTGAATATTTACCGGCTGGTCATCAACAATCAAAATCGTTGATTTTTCTTCTATTCCAGAATGTTCCATTTCAAGTATCCAAATATTTCTGATTCAATGTGTTTAATTATATTTGCTCAAACCCGGCACCTTATGAGTTTTTTTGGGGGATTGATTACCGGTTACTGACATTTGTCTAAATGATTTTCACGATTCAAGGAGTCACCCAAAAGACGGCTTCACCCCAAAGAAACGGCTATGCCAGTTTGTTTACGGCTCTCAAGGCTCAGCTACTTATGTCAGCATTCATGGCCTGATTTCCTCCGGACCGCTTCGACATATATAAAGCACAATCTGCCATATCTCTTAATTCGTCAGGATTTTGGCCATAGCCTGGCCGGGCGGTGACATGCCCTATGGATACGGTCAGATAATCTGCTATGGACGAAAAAGCATGAGGAATGGCAAGTTCCCTTACAGCTTTCAATATATTTGCGGCAATGTGTGACGTTCCCTCAATATCAGTTTCGGGAAGAATAACCACAAATTCCTCTCCCGCGTAGCGTGCGATTACGTCCATAGGACGCTGAACAGTATTTTGCAAAGCCAGAGTCAGCGAACGGAGGCACTCATCTCCGGCACCATGCCCATAGTTGTCGTTATAGGCCTTGAACTGATCAATATCAATCATCATTATACTGATCAAGTGATGGGTTCTTGTAGTGTGTTTCCATATTTTGCGCAATCTCTCTTCGTAATAACGCCTGTTACCGATACCTGTAAGCCTGTCTATGAGAGCCAGTTTTTCAAGTGCGTCGGAAGTGAGTTTCAAATTAACATGAGTTCGTACCCGTGCCCTTACAACATCAGGCTTGAATGGCTTTGAAATGTAGTCTGACGCCCCGATTTTAAACCACTCTTCCTCCTCTTTTTTTTCGTTCCTTTTTGTCATGAAGATAACAGGTATATCTTGAGTCCGCTCGTCCGCTTTCAGACGACGGCAAACCTCGTAGCCATCCATCTCCGGCATCATGATATCAAGCAAAATAAGATCGGGCTGCTTTTTTCCTGAGGCCATTTTAAGTGCTTTGACGCCCTTGTACGCAACAAGGACGCGATAGTTCTCCTTGAGCAGTATGGATAGTTCCTTAATATTTACCGGCTTGTCATCAACAATTAAAACAGCCGGCTGTGCCTGTTTTTTTTTTGCCTTTATCATAAATTCTCACCTGTTTTTTGCACCAGGAACTCAAGCACTGATTCAGCCCTGGCATACTCAAAGGATTCCACAAGTTCTATAAGTTCAGAAGATGCTCCCTGACCCGAACGGCTATCTATGAAATGGGCAACCATAGACAAAAGATCATCATCAACAAGCTCATAGTTATGCAGTTTATACAAAAGAGTTTCTACAATTTCTCCGGCCTGCTCTGGTGAAATTGCAATTTGATATTTCATGCCTTGTTCTGGATTCAGGGTCGAATTTTCAGTAAGTTTGCCAAGCTCTCTTTCGGTATTTTTCAGGGCACTATCTAATCTGAAAATAAGTCCTTCCGCGATCTTTTCGCCCTTTTTGCAGGCAAGGTCAATATCCGCCGCCACCGTTGCCAGATTCACGGCTCCAAGTGTTCCGGCAAGCCCCTTGAGAGTATGGATCATTGCCTGAACATTGTGCCTGCTTGCACTCTGTTCAGGAGCATCACTGTTTCTGATTATTTGCGGCATATTCACAAAGTCACGCTCAATCTGCTCTTTGAAACGGCACAGTAATTTATTGTAGAATACCGGATCCCCATCAGTGGAACGCAACCCCTTTTTCAGATCAAAACCCTCCAGTGCTTCGGGAAGTATTGATGCAGGAAAAAAGGATTTAACATCATGGTTATCGCCATCGACATGGTTATTGTCATCGACATGGTTATTGTCATCGACATGGTTATTGTCATTGACATGGTTATTATCATCGACCCCGGTTGGCCTGAGCCATTTTGACAGAGTCAGATAGAGTTCCCTGTCATCAATCGGTTTTGCAAGATGGCCATTCATTCCAGCCTCTTTTGCTTTTTTTCTATCCTCCTCCATGACTGCCGCTGACAGTGCAATAACCGGAATATCAGGAAAATCAGTGCGAATCAAGCGGGTTGCCTCAAAACCATCCATCACGGGCATCTGAATATCCATCAGCACGATATCAAACCCGCTTTTTTTGACCATCTCTGTGTCTTTGACCATCTCTGTATCTTCAGCCTTCTCTACATCTTCAGCAATCTCTATATCTTTAGCAATCTCTATATCTTTAGCAATCTCTATATCTTTAGCAATCTCCTTGGCAAAGGTACTCTCTTTGACCTTTTCAACAGCCTCTTTTCCATTGCCGGCGACCGTTACCATGGCACCTGTCTTGTCAAGCCAGCGTCTGGCCACCTCCTGATTGAGCTCATTATCTTCTACAAGCAGTATTGAAGAACCCCTGAATAAAGGAACAGATATCTGCTCAACCGCATGCCGTACCCATGGCTGGCCTCCTGTCGCCTCGACCATGGTGTCATACAAAAGGGAGGCTGTTACAGGTTTGTGCAAAAAAGCATCAATACCAGGAGCGTTTTCAGGAAGCTCTTCACGCTGGTAAGCACTGATGATAAGAACTGGCACATCCTTGCTCGATATAACCCCGGTTTGCCGAAGTTCATTAAGTTTGTTGACAGCCTGCAAGCCAT
>JADFYT010000131.1 GCA_015232935.1 Desulfamplus sp. | reverse complement strand
CTTAAGGTGATTGACCATTATGGAGCAGACGCTTTCCGTTTTACCCTTGCGGCATTTGCAGCCCAGGGAAGAGATGTCCGCATGTCAGAGGAGCGTGTGGAAGGGTATCGCCACTTTGTAAACAAGCTGTGGAACGCGGCACGTCTTACCATGATGCATCTTGAAAAAGATGTGGACAAAAAGGCGGCGGGCGACCAGGCAGGCATGCAGAACAAACAGGCAGGCAATAGTGGCGTGGCGTCTGGAATCATTAACTCCGAGCCTGTGAAGAGCAGCCTTGATCATCTGGATATAAAAAATATTACAGACAAGGCATACTCTATAAGTGAGCACTGGATACTGTCAAGATCTGCCGCAACTGCCGAGGCCGTCAGGTCAGGGATTGAAAATTACAGGTTCAATGAGGCTTCAAGTGCCATTTACCAGTTTGTATGGCATGAGTTCTGTGACTGGTATTTAGAGGCCGCAAAGTCTGCTCTGTATGAAAAAGAGGGACAAAAAAGGCGGGACGCGACAAGAACCGTTCTTGCAAAGGTGCTAAAGGATATTCTTGTCATGCTCCATCCGTTCATGCCCTTTGTGACAGAGGAGATATGGCACGCACTGCCGATTGTACGCGGCTCTGTTCTGGAGGCATCTTTCCCTGAAGACAATGATCCTGACTACACCTTCAGAAATCCTGAGGTTGAAAAGGATATGGAATTTATTGTGGGGCTTATCTCCGGAATCAGGAATATCCGGGGAGAGATGAATATTCAGCCATCAATGCAGCTCAATGTTGTGATGCACACCCTTGATGATGCGGAAAAGAGACTCATCGCGGAAAATCCGTCCCTGATCGAGAACCTCTCAAGGCTTGAGAGCCTTACCCTTTCAGAGACATCTGACGCTCCTTTGGCATGTGCTACCGGTGTAGTGAAGGGAACAACCATTTATGTCTCTCTCAAGGGAGTTATCGATTTTGACAAGGAGGAGCTGCGCCTTGAAAAGGAGCTGGAAAAGGTGACCAAAGAGCTTGTATCTGTCTCGAAAAGACTTGCCAACGAGAGCTTTCTTGACAAGGCACCAGATGATGTTGTGGAAAAGGTAAAGGAGCAGCAGCAGATGCTTCAGGAGAAGAGCGACAAGCTTAATCTGAACCTTGACAGGATAAAGCAGATGAAAAAATAGAGTGCTTTTGATGTGACATGCAAGGACGCCAATAGCACTTGTCTGAATCAGGATATCTACTTGGTTGTGGCCGGTTTTCGGCCACCACCCCAGACGTGAAAAGCATGATCTGTTTTCACGGTAAAAGCAGGGCTATTGATCGCATGTAACGCGGTTTCGGCCGTTATTCTTGGATTTGAACATTGCCATGTCCGCTCTCTTTATAAGTGAAGTGATGCTCTCGTTCTGATTGAGCTGTGCGGCTCCAACGCTTATGGTTGATTTTATCTCCTTGCCCCTTGCCGGAAAAAAGGACTTTGACTCAAATACCTTTCTTATTCTCTCTCCAACAACGCACCCCTTTTCAATACTGGTTTCAGGCAGAATGACTGTGAACTCCTCTCCTCCATACCTGTAGGCAGAGTCCATGTTTCTGAGGCAGGATTTGATCATCTTGCCAAGCTCCATAAGAACCTTGTCCCCTTCAAGATGTCCCCATGTATCGTTGAATTTCTTGAAATAGTCAATGTCCAGAAGAAGCAGGCACAGAGCTGTGCTGTATCTTTCGGTTCGTTCTATCTCTGAACCAAGCTGCTGGTAAAAGTGCCTCTGGTTGTAAAGTCCTGTAAGTCCATCGGTGATCGCGAGCATCTCAAGTTTTTTAATAAGCTCGTCATGCTGCCGTTTAAGGTTCATCTCTCTTATAACCCTTTTTATTCTCAGATGAAGCTCCTCAAACCTGAACGGCTTGAATATAAAATCACTCGCTCCCGCCCTGATAGCCTCTTCATAGGAGTGTTCCGCGATGTATCCTGTCATTACAATAACCTCGACCGGATGGGTCTGCTTGACAATCCTGGTCAACTCAAGGCCGCTTATTCCCTGCATGGATATATCTGTCAATATGATGTCAGGCTGAAAAAGCTTTAGCATCTCAATGGCCTCTTCAGCACTTGATGTGGAGATTGTTGAGTATCCGGTAAACTTCAGAAACTCTTCTGCCATCTCCCGTATGGCATCGTCGTCATCAACAATCATGATGGAAGTATTCATCGGGATCGGGATCCTTAAGGCATTGCACCGGCAGACTGGATATTGTGCCGGCAGGGTGGATTGAAGGTATTCTTTGCAGAGTCAGTCTTGACACTTTTTATGTCAACTGATAGAAACAAAGATGTTTTTCATTGAGTGTTCATAAACCAAAATTTTATATAGATGATGATAAACTGTCAATATTTTGTTTGAAAAGGTTTTATGGGCTGCCTGTTGTCATGTAACACAAAATATGCCCTGACAGGCACACATATATGAGGGGGCAGGGATTCAGGTCTCTGGTCTCTTTTTGTTTGCGGTTTCATATTATTCGGGATGATCTGTTTTTAACGGTTATTTGAGGTGAATTTGGCTGTAAAAAGAGAAAATATAAGAAATTTCAGTATTATCGCACACATTGATCATGGCAAGTCCACTTTGTCAGACCGGCTGATACAGCTTGCCGGGATTGTCTCTGAACGGGATTTCAAGGATCAGATCCTGGATTCCATGGATATTGAGCGGGAAAGGGGTATTACCATAAAAAGCCAGACAGTCTCCCTGCCATATACGGGAAAGGATGGCCAGGATTATCTGCTCAACCTGATTGACACTCCGGGCCATGTGGATTTTTCATACGAGGTCTCACGGGCTCTTGCCTCCTGTGAAGGGGCGTTCATACTTGTGGATGCAAGCCAGGGTGTTGAGGCCCAGACCCTTGCAAACATGTACCTTGCAATGGAGCACAACCTTGAGGTTGTCCCTGTCATCAACAAGATTGACCTGCCTTCGGCGGATATCGAGTGGGCAAAGGATCAGATCCGTGAGGATTTAGGGCTTGACAGCGGCACCGCTCTTCAGGTGTCAGCAAAGACCGGTCTTGGAGTTGAGACTGTGTTTGAGGCTGCTGTAAAACTTATGCCCCCTCCTGCGGGTGATTCGGCTGGACCCTTGCAGGCACTGATATTTGACTCGCACTATGACCCCTACAGGGGCACCATTGTTCATGTGAGGGTGTTCCAGGGAAGCCTGAAAAAAGGCGACAGGATCATGTTCATGTCCAACAGTGCTGAATACAAGGTTGAAGAGGTGGGCTTTTTCCAGATTGTCAGAAAACCCATGGACAAACTTGAGGCAGGCCATGTTGGATATATTATCGCGGGAATCAAGATGATAAGCGATGTACGCTGCGGCGATACCGTAACCCTTTCATCCTTTCAGTGCAAAGCCCGGATGCCGGGTTTCAGGGAGCCAAATCCTGTTGTCTTCTCGTCAATGTATCCTGTGGCTTCAGATGACTATGTGGCACTTTCCGAAGCTCTTGAAAAGCTCAAACTCAACGATGCCTCCCTTATCTATGAAAAAGATGCCTCGGCAGCCCTTGGATTTGGCTACAGATGCGGTTTTTTGGGGCTTCTTCATCTTGAGGTGGTTCAGGAGCGCCTTGAAAGGGAGCACGATATCTCGCTTATTCTCACCTCTCCGTCCGTGCAGTACGAGATTACCAGAAATGACGGCACGATCGAGATCATTGACAACCCCTCGTTGTACCCTGACCCGACAGAGATCGCGGGCACAAGAGAGCCCTTTATTGATGCAGCCATTATAATTCCTGACAAGTACATGGGAGCTGTCATGCAGCTATGTCTTGAGCACAGGGGGCTTAGTACAAACTATCAGTATCTGACCCGCAACCGTATCGAGATGAAGTTCAACCTGCCGCTTGCTGAAGTTGTATATGAGTTCTATGACCGCCTGAAAAGCGTGACCCAGGGTTATGGCTCGTTTGACTACGAGATCGCGGGCTATCAGCAGACAGATCTTGTAAAGCTCGACTTTCTGGTCAATGGCGAGCGGGTTGACGCCCTGTCCCAGCTTGTGCATCGTGACAAGGCGGTTGACAGGGCAAGAAACGCCTGCGAGCAGCTAAAGGAGGAGATTCCCCGCCAGATGTTCAAGATTGCCATCCAGGGGGCAATAGGCGGCAAGATCATTGCCCGCGAGACTGTATCCGCGTACAGAAAGGATGTTACCGCCAAGTGTTATGGCGGTGATATCAGCAGAAAAAGAAAGCTTCTTGAAAAACAGAAAAAAGGGAAAAAACGGATGAAGATGGTGGGCAATGTCGAGATTCCCCAGTCTGCGTTTTTGTCTGTGCTTAAATCAGGGAAGTGATTGTGGTCTTTGAGGTAAGGAAAGTCTGAATCAGGATTCACAGGATTAAAGGATAAGGCTGGATATCTTTATCCTGTACATCCTTTTGTCCTGACCATCCGGATTCAGACAATGACCAGATGATTCAGACAAAGACAAACAATATTCAACAAGGCTGGAAGGAAGATATATGACACTAAAAGGATTCAGTCAAAATGATTACGCTGACCAACTACTTGATTTTTGTAAAAGCAATCTGCCTGACTGGCAGGATAAAACCCGTGCAGATATTCTTGATATAGCACAAACGTACAGCATAAACCTTGAAGAGCACTACCAGTCAGATGGCTGGAAACTTGACCTCTCTCCAAACCGCTACTTTAATCCTGATGAGTACAGACTTGCCTGGGCTGTCAAACACCCTGAAGATGCTCTTGACGGAATCGATCCCTATCAGCACTACCTGGATATTGGAGCTGCCCGGAATATAAACCCGTCCAACGCGTTTGATGAATCTGAGTATATCAATTTTGTCCTTAAATTTTATCAACAGGACTCTCCTGACGAGTGGGGGGGTATCACCTATGAATCTCTAATGCAGATGATGGCATCGGCAGGAGTCACCGCTCTGAGCGTCCATACAGACTACAACCTTGACGAGAGCATATTTCCTGTATTTGCTGTACCGCCAAACGAGGCTGTGAACGCAACCGGTTTTACAACTCTCTCCATTGATACAGGAGAGCTTGGCACTCCAGAGCTGTTTGATGCCTCGGGCAAAGGTTTTAAGTTTGTTGAAGACCCCACGCTTTCAAACAGTGTTGAAATAATCGGCTTTTCAAAGGATGATTTTATCGAGGTGTCGCAATCCAAGAGCCCGAATGCCAGCTATTTTTTCACCAATGAGGGCTCTGATGTTGCGGCAAGTATTAATATCAGTGGGGTGGTAAGCGTAATAAAGCTTATCGGCATTCTTGGCAGCGAGGATGTTATCCTTGATGGGACATATGACTCTTTGAAGGATGCTGTGGGTTTTGATGCTTTTGTGTTTGTGTGAATTGCGGTCATTTACCCGAACAAAACATGTTCGGATAATTTTAAACTATCCCCGCTGTTGACTATTACCATCCGCAGTAATAATATTACAGCATGAAATATGAGGTCAGAATAAAAAAGAAAGTTCTTCGTGATTTGAACAAACTGCCGGTCAATGTTCAAAAGTTGCTGTTTCTATTGATTGAAGACCTAAAGGTAGATGGCCCAATACAAAAAAAATGGCACAATTTCTCACCCTTGAGTAAAGAAGCATACCATTGTCATTTAAATTATCATTACGTGGCATGCTGGACTTATATACAAGGGGAAATTCAAATTGAGGTGTATTATGTTGGCTCTCGTGAAAAAGCCCCGTATTGAATTATCTCTTCAAGGAGAGCATGTTAATGAACTCATTGAATGGATAAGTAAAAAATACGACGTAAGTATTCTTTCATCTGATTCTGACAACGATGATAGTATAGCTGTTGAAGAGACTGATTTCTGGAAGGAGATGCAATCAAACAGGATTGGCAATCTTCTTTCTGCATCCAGGCTCAAGGCGAATCTCTCGCAGGCCCAGCTTGCCAGCAAGCTTGGGATTAGCCAAAATATGATCAGTGATTATGAGAGGGGAAAACGCAGGCTTACGCCTGATATGGCAAAAAGAATTGCAAAGATGCTTCAAATCAAAGTTGAAAGAATTTCTTGATGTGAGCAGTTTATACTCAACAGCCCCCAAAAAAAATATACCGCTTCTTGATCCATTAAGCTTAATGGCTGGTTCATAAAAGCCCGGACAAGCCAGAACAAGAACGGCAGACAGATTCTTGTCGGCAAAGAATCAAGCCTGTCTGTTCTAAAACAGCTTGAACATCTTGCCAAGCATTCCAAACATGGAGATGGCAGAGAAGGTCATGGCAAAGGTGAAAAGCCGCATGCTCAGAAGGCGGTTCTCCCGCAGTCCCTCATCTATCCTGCGGTCGATCCTCTCAAGTATCTTGTCCAGCTTGTCCTCAATATGCTGAAACCGTTTGTCTATCTTTTCAAAGCGGCTGTCAATCTGCTCGAACCGTTTGTCTATCTGTTCAAACCGCTTGTCAACCTGCTCGAACCGTTTCTCAACCTGCTCAAATCGCCTCTCCATTCTTGTTTCAAGGTTTTTTATGTTCTCCTTGATCTCGTTGATCTGATACTGCATGTTGTCAAAACGGCTCTCAAAATATTTTGAGGTGGGGATAATATTTGCGACCAGCACCTCTACTGTCTTTGGGTCAAGGCTCAATCCCTGTGTTGTATTTTCCTCTGTCATGTTTCACCT
>JADFYT010000130.1 GCA_015232935.1 Desulfamplus sp. | reverse complement strand
AGTTCATCTACACGGGCAATCAGTTCGTCATTAAGGGCTTTTAGACGTGCTTTGCGTTCAATTTCCTCGCGAAGAATAAGATTTTCAACAAACAATCCCCTTTCCCGCATGATACGCCGAAGACTTAACTCCATCTGCTCCAGGTTAACAGGTTTAACAAGATAATCTACAACCCCGTTTTTCAAGGTGCGTATGGTGTTTTCCAAAGAGGGATATCCCGTCATTACGATAACAGGAAGAGTATTGTCAAGCTGTCTGATGTGTTCAGCCAGCTCTAAGCCATCCATTTCAGGCATATTAATATCTGTAAAACAGCACCCTATTTTTACAGATTCGATTATTTTTATGGCTTCAAGTCCATTGCTGGCTGTATAGACTTCATACCCTCTGCGTTCAAAATATTCCTGTGTAATCTCAAGAATACCCTCCTCATCATCCACCACCAGAATGGTATGCATACTGTTGTCCGTCATGCCTCATTTTCCAGAATCAAAAAAACGCCTTAAATATTACATATCAAAAAGCAATACCTTCCAGGAGCCAAAAGCCCGTCCAGAAGTATAATAATCAGATATTATAAAGGTCTATCATTATACCAAACCTTTTCTTTTTTCAATGGAAAATAAATTAAAACCCTACTTTCCAAACTACACCTTAACGCTTTTTATATCAATACAGAACAAATATAAAGACACTATGAATAATAGGCACACACAATCTGCAAATAAAGAATATAATTCTTGACACAATAAACATCAAAGAATTATATTCTTGTAAGGTACAAATAACAAGTACAATATAATAAGGCTATCTTTAAAACAGCCAATTTCAAATAGCAAACCTTAATGAATGGTAATTCAAACGGATATGGACGTTATGCACGGAGAAAAAACAATATGGATGATACTGACTTCAAAATATTAAAAATCCTGCGGGAAAAAGCAAGGATCCCGAATGTAGAAGTTGCAAGAACTATTGGCATGGCTCCATCAGCAGTGCTTGAAAGAATCAAAAAACTTGAATCCAGAGGCATTATATCAGGCTATGAGGTCAGGCTGAACCCTGAATGTTTTAACCAGTCCATGATTGCATTCATACAGATCAAACTGATCGCATCTGCACAAACACAACATGCTGCCAAAGCCTTATGCCAACATGAGGAGATTCAGGAGGTACATTATATATCAGGCGAAGATTGCCTTTTGGTCAAAGTACGTATAAGCAACACCACCGAGCTTGAAAAAATTATCAGTGAAAAAATAGCTTCTGTCCAGGGCATTCAATCAACAAGAAGTTTTATTGCTCTTTCAACATACAAAGAGAGTGCAAAATTTCCTTTATCCGAGACATTTCAGTAAGTCACGTTACGAGCCACCCTTGATAAACAAGGGTTTTAAATGGTTTTCAGAATCTCAGGACCATTTATTTTACCGTGTAAACAGATCGTGTTTTTCATGGTTGGGGGTGGCCGAAAACCGGCCATGAGAGTTTAGCAAGTAAAAACAAATGCACATTTACGACAAACAGAGATATAAAAACACCAAAAGGAGATAAAAAATATGCCAATGTCAACCGGATTCAAAACAAGACTATCACCAATACTTGAAAAAGCGGTAAAACATTTTGGAACCCCCTTTCATATTTATGATGAAACAGGCATAATCGAAACATCCGAAAAGCTTAAAAACGCATTTTCAGGCAGGGATGGATTCAGGGAGTTCTTTGCGGTCAAGGCTCTTCCCAACCCTTATGTAATGAAGATAATGAAGGATCAGGGTTTTGGTTTTGATTGCAGCTCTTCGCCTGAAATCACGCTTGCCAGAAACATAGGCAGCAGAGGAGAAGATATCATGTTCACATCAAACAACACCAGTATGGAACAGTTTGAGACCGCAACTGCCGATGAGGGCTCAATCCTGAACCTGGATGATGTCTCGTTAATCGCCAAAGTTCCGGTTATGCCGGAGCTTATCTGTTTCAGGTATAATCCCGGCCCAAGAAGAAGAGGAAACAAGATAATCGGCAATCCTGTAGAGTCAAAATATGGTGTAAGTCACGAAAAGATCACTGATGCATACAAAGAGGCTATAAAAAGGGGGGCAAAGAGATTTGGCATGCATACAATGCTGGCCTCCAATGAACTGAACTACGAGTATATGGTTGAAACAACACAGATGCTCCTGTCAATGGTGGAACAGGTCTCCTGTGCACTCGATATCAGGTTTGAGCTCATCAATATTGGCGGAGGGCTCGGGATTCCATACAGGCCTGAACAGAAAAAAATGAATATTGATGCTCTTGGAAATGAAACAACCGAGCTGCTTGATCAGTTTGAACAAAAAAATGGCTGGTCTCCCAAGCTCTTTATGGAGAGCGGCAGATACATGACCGGCCCCCACGGAGTTCTGGTTACAACTATAATTAACCACAAGGATATCTATCGCAAATATGTAGGTGTAGATGCATCCATGTCCTCTCTTATGCGTCCTGGTATGTATGAAGCCTATCACCATATTCATATTCACGAAAAAGAAGATCTGCCGCAACATGAAACTGTTGACGTGGTGGGGTCTTTGTGCGAAAATATTGACAAATTTGCCGTACAGCGTCCCCTGCCTGTAACATCTGAAGGAGATATTCTGGTAATCCATGACACAGGCGCTCACGGACATGCCATGGGTTTCAACTACAACGCCAGTCTCCGCCCCAAAGAGCTTCTCTTGAGAACCGATGGAAGTATTGAGTTGATCCGAAGGGAAGAGACCGCAAATGACTATTTTGCAACACTCAATTTTGAAAAAAATATTTTGTGTTAAGACCATTTATTCAACATGAAATCCGGTAAAAATCTTTTGAACCAAACTTTCATGGCCGTTGTGTGGCCTTCCCGAACCATGAAAACCAGAATGCATTTTCACGGCAAACAATTATTTTGTGACGCTCAATTTTGAAAAGGGCTTTTTTTACGTTAACACTTAAATTTTAAGGAAAAAGAATCATGATCAAAATCTGTTCCATCACTTGCCCCCAGGAGTCGGCTGACATGGTTGCACAATGCTATTCATCTCTTCCTTCACAAGAGGGTGGAAAAATCAGGCTTGTAGATACCTATGTATATACAGAGGGCGTTACCCAGGGAGACAAAGAATATAAGGCTTTTTCTATATTTGAGTTTGACGATGCTGATGAGGCACTTGTCCATAAATATCTGGAAAGCAGATTTTCAGCTTTTTCAAAAATACCAGGGGTTACATACAAGATCGAAGATTGGGGAAGGGTTGAAGATGCTCTAAAGTTGCTTTCAGATGGCAACTTTGATGCCAATTTAATATTCAGCACCAGCTTGTAACTCTTGTTCGCCAGCCTTTTTTCACTTCTGTTTTTTTAGACTGTTGAGGTTTGACAGCACTTTAAAAAGCTGTCAAACCTCAGAACATCTATCAGGTTAGATCAAAGCATAAAAATCATTATACCTGTCCTGATGAACTAAGTGCAAAAAGAACCATTTTCTGCATCATGCGTTCTTGAACAGTTTTGGGACTATCAAGATCCATCCTTTTAATATAAGGCATGAATTTCTCGGGTATCCCGCCAAGGCTCTTGCTGATAAGGCCCTGCATTACGGCAAATTTATTCTGGGCAGCAAGCTCCTTAAATCCTCTCAAAGCCTTTCCAAGAATAATTTCCTCTTTGGTTAAAGCTGTGCCAAACGGGAATGCCGCAAAGAAACCCTGCATCCTGTAAGGCCCAAGCCTGGTCTCCAGAACTTCTGGCAAGTTATCTTTGAACTGCTGGGGAATAAACCATTCTGCATCTATTTTTCCTGCTTTTTTTGCCTTGGCAAGCAACTCCTCCTGAAATCTGGAATCCGCTATACAGATAAGACGCTTCATAACTTCACTGTCAGGCCTGCCTCTAACATCGGCAATACCGTACTCTGTGACGACTATATCCCTCAGGTGTCGCGGGATAGTGGTATGACCATACTGCCACACTATATTGGAAACCGCTTTTGAGCCTTCGCCCCTGTAGCTTCTTATCATGGTAATTGCACGGCCATCATTGAGCTCATGTGCCATTGAAACAAAATTATACTGACCACCAGGCCCGCTTATAATCCTGTTATCGTCAAGGCAATCCGCTACAACGGCTCCGGTTAAGGTGGCCATAAGCCCTGCATTGATAAACCGGCCATGTTTTCGCTGAAGTCTTTTAATCTCCTCGTTCCCATAAAGATGATTGACATAATCAACGCTTCGCATATCAATGAGCTTGAGACGTTCCTCATCCATATTACGAAGGTCCTCGTAAAATTGATGAGGCCCTATAAAGAAACTTGAATAAAGGGCAATTCCATTTTCAAGTTTTGTTCCAAGGCATGACGCCACAACAGCTTCAAGATTTTCATTTTTTGACATGTCAAGCGAATAAGATTTGCCATCAAGATTGGCACTGCCGTTTTCGTAAGAAAATTCCGGCCTGAAAATCCCGAACTTCTGGAAGAAGTCAAACTCACTCTTCTTTATTCTGGTATGAACCAGTTTTTTACCTACAATCTCTGTAAATATCTCTTTAACCTGATTCTCATTAAAATCATTATCATTGATTACTGACTGCAACCTGACATCTTCATAGACCTTTCTCTTGATTATATCTGCCTTGAACAGCTCGATAAGGCTGTCAACAAGCATTTCAGAAGAGCCCAGCAGCCCTTTGTCAAATACTTCTGTACCTCCGACAGAATCAATCAGTTCCTGGAATTTTGTATAAATACCGGAGCTGTTGAGAAAGTCCTTATATATCTTGTTGTGTTTGTGGCGCATCTCGATACCGGCAACAATAGCATCTCCAAGCGACCCGATACCAACCTGGATGGTACCGCCGTCCTTCACAAGAGTGCTGGCGTGCATGCCAATCATCCAGTCAACAGAATTAACAGGTTCCTTTGGTGCTCCAAAGAGCTTGAAATGATAATCAGGGCTATCAATTACCATATCGTAGAAATCAGGTTTTACCACGGCATCTCCATACATAAAGGGCATGTCTTTATGTACCTGAGCAATTACGGCAACCTTTTTACCCTTTGCCCGCTCTTTTTTTAGAAAAATTCCACCATCACGATGAGTATCCGGGTTTGAGCCCATACTGAACATTATATCACCGTTTATCTCTTTTCTTGCCACAAGCTGGGCAACCACATTGCATTCATTAATAAAAGCGTCTCGTATGGCATGGGTATAGTTGGAACCAAGATAGTGCTGGGCAGCATGAGAATTGCCCATCCATCCGGCAGCTTTATTAAAAAACTCCATGAGGACAAAATTTGGCGGAATCTGTTTTTTTCTCATGTCAAGAACATAATCCAGATCTGGAAAATCTTCCCATATACGCTGAACCAATGGCTGCATGAATCGTCTTTCAAGCTCGCTTGACCATGTTGGTTTTTCCAAGGAGACCGCTGTAATCAAAGTAAAATGGAGGGTTTGATCGAGCTTGGTTCTCCTGTATAACGCGTTAAGAAGATGATTCGGCTTTGCAAGAGCCAAGGGAGCAGCAAGTACAATTTTCTTTCCGACCTTTGCAATGAGATCATCAACACATTTTTCGACATCAGAATAATATTCAGGCACTTTATTTTCCAACACTGTTCCGATCCCCCTTTTTTTAAAAAAATAAGTTTTAAGACATCCTTCATCTCTTTTATAAAAAAAATTGACACTTTTTATGCTTGACACTTTTTTGATGAAATTCCCTAAAAAATTAAGGGAATGGTTTGAGAAAGTGTCTGCAGGTGAATGAAGTATGCCAGCTTTAAATAAAAAATTTTATCATTTATTGTAAAAATTTCTGAACAGGAATAATAGACCCGCGGATGATTATCCCTCTACAAAAAGCTTTAAAGATTCTATAAATTCAGGATCTTCTTGCTCCATGACGGAAATAATACCTTTATACATTCTTCTTTTGTGTTCCCCAAATATCCCACGCTTTTTCTGAAATGTGCCGGCAAATGCCATAACATCAGAATCAAGCTCGGACAGATCTGCACAGGCCTTTTCGATAATATTATGCCGTTCCAGCTCCTCTGCCCCAATCCGCCTTCCGGTAAGTTTCAACTCATTAAATTTGTACTCGGGAATGGCCTTGCGAACAAAGGCTATCATGCCGGGCAGGAAAGGAATGTTTATATCTACCTCAGGAAAACAGAAAAATCCACGATCTTTTTTCATAAACCTGAAATCACAGGCACAACTGAGCATGGCACCATTGCCAAATGCATGGCCATTAATCGCGGCAATAACAGGAATTGGCATGGTCAGAATTCTTTTAAAGACATTGTTCATGCCATACATAAATGCCTTGATGCTGTCAAAATCCTTTGCATTGAGTCGTCCAAGCATCCATTCAAGGTCAACCCCCTGCGAGAAATTTTTTTCATCTGATGAAGTCAGTACCAGAGAAGAGACAGAATCATCTGCCAGAACCTCATCGAATATACTATTCATTGTCTGGGCAAAGGTAATATTTTGACGATTTGCCCCATTACACATAGTGACAATTGCCACAGACCCATCTTTTTTCCATTCAATCACAGACAAGAAACAACTCCTTAATAAATTAGTTTGATTTTATCATTACAGCGTCCAAAAATCATGGGAAGATCAATTCTTGAAATCAGTCCAAAGTGTTTATGCCAAATTCAATCA
>JADFYT010000012.1 GCA_015232935.1 Desulfamplus sp. | reverse complement strand
CAAAAGATCTCTTCCGCCTTATCAGCCATTACTGCTGCTGTTACAGGTGTGGTTCTAAATCTTGCTGTCTGGTTCGGGATGTACGTGATATTTCCCCAAACAGGCAAAATTAACTGGTTTGCAATTATTCTTGGCATATTGTCTTTTATATCCATGCACTGGCTGAAAATAGGAATGATTCCAGTGATTGCATTTTCTGGAGCAGCAGGAGTTTTGTGGAGTCTTTTTTGAAAAGTTTCAATTTAAGCAGCTTCACTGCTATTACTGTATTTTTTAAAATCCTTGATCCAGATCAAGGATTTTCTCTTCAAAAATGGAATATCCTGAATTCAAGATAAAATACAAGATATTCCATTTGATATATTTTCCCAGACAATTAAACGTTAATGGTAGTTGCATGGCCACCCCGAATCATGAAAATAAAAAGACATTTTTACGATAACAGGAATTAAAAAACCCAGAGGTGAGCACAATGTTGAAACTATTTAATTTATTCAAAAAACAGGACACCTGTACGCTGCTTGCCCCGCTTGCAGGCAAACAGGCTGCAAAATACGGCCATTTCAGGACTCTGCTTAAAAACAACTATCTTGCCCTTTTGAGAATTGCGGATATCGAAGAGGCATATTACGGAGTAAAACCCTTTACCATTCAATGGGTACGGCTAAAATACCAGGAGCTTTTCGAGGCAATAACAAATATTATTTCAGCTTTTGAAGGATTATCCTCAAAAGATGTGGATTCGCTTGTTCTGGCAAGAGATGCTATCGCTAAAGCCATTGAAAAAGAATTCAGCCCTGAATTTGAATTTTCAAGCAATGACCTGGTTATCCCTTTTGATGACATCACAAGCGTTGAGACAAAAAAAATGACCGGCTCAAAGGCCGGAAATCTTGCTCTTGTCCGGAATATTCTGGGTTTGCCGGTGCCGGACGGCTTTGCTGTTACCGCATATGCGTTTCACAGATTTATGGAGGAAAACCATCTTGCAGAGCCTGTTGCCAGATTGCTCGAAGGGCTCTGTGTTGAATATAGCGAGGAGATTGAGAAGGCAAGCCTGAAAATAAGGGATATGATCATGCACTCCCGGGTTCCGCCCGAAATTGAATTGGCTCTGGTGAATGCATATCGCGATCTTGAACAAAAAAGCCGCAAAGGTGTGCATATTGCCATAAGAAGCAGTGCGATCGGAGAAGATACTGAGGCATCTTTTGCAGGCCAGTACACTACCGAGCTGAATGTAACCCGGGACAAGATCATGGATGCCTATAAAAAGATCATTGCCGGCAAATACTCCTCGCGGGCAATTTTTTACAGGATGCACTACGGACTCGAAGATGTTGAAACCCCCATGTGCGCGGCAGCGGTAGTGATGCTTGATCCAGAATCAAGCGGAGTGCTTTACACAAAAAATCCGTCTGATCCAGCTTCCGATGTTGTCAAAATAAACGCGGTCTGCGGGCTTGGGGAGTATCTGGTTGACGGAAGTGCTTCACCCGATATTTTTGTGGCAGACAAGAAAAAAGATATTATTCTTTCAAGACAGATCAGCACCAAAGAGTTCAGGATGGTAAATCTGAACCACGGAGGCATTGATCTTGAAAATATCCCTGAATCTGAAAGAGAGATCCCGGCTATTGACGATGCCGCTGTTTTTCAACTCAGGAATTTCGGGCTGATGCTTGAAGAGTATTTTGGAACTGTGCAGGATGTGGAGTGGGCAATGGATAAAAACGGAAAGTTGTTTATTCTTCAATCCAGGCCTTTGCACATTACAGATAACAGGCAGCCTGAAAACAGGATTGATGTGGATGAAGAGGCGTATCCTGTTTTGATTTCAGCAGGCAAATCAGCGTCATCAGGTGTGGCAATCGGCAATGTCTTTATGGCTGGCCCTGACATTTCCTTGTCAGGGATAACACCTGATTCCATTCTTGTGGCACGGACAGCATCACCTGGTTATGCAGAGGCAATCGGCAAGCTCAAGGGAATAATAACCGATATGGGAAGTACAACCAGCCATCTTGCCTCTGTTGCCAGAGAGTTTGGAGTTCCAATGCTTGCAGACACAAAGAACGCTACGTCAGTTCTTGCACATCATAAGACCATTACCCTTTATTCTGATATTTCAAGGGTATGGCAGGGCAGCGTGCAAGCCCTTGAAAATCATCCAAAGCCTCTGAGTCGACCCATGTTTGAAAGTCCTGTATATCAAAAGACCAGAAGGATTCTGGACCATATCTCTCCGCTTCACCTGACAGACCCGAAAGCTTCATCATTCACTCCGGAAGGGTGCAAGAGCATTCATGACATTATCCGCTTCACCCATGAACAGGCCATGAAACAGATGTTTGCCCTGGGAGAAAGTGCGGGAAGAGATATAACTTCCGTAAAGCTGACTGCAAGCCTGCCTCTGTTTTTTCATCTGATTGACATGGGAGGAGGGCTTAAAAGCGGATTGTCCACCTGTGACATAATAACCCCGGACAAAGTTGAATCCACTCCGTTCAAAGCTGTCTGGAGAGGATTTACCCATCCAGGCATCACATGGTCAGGTGCCATTAACTTTAACCTCAATGATTTCATGACTCTTATGGCTGCCGGAGCAGCGGCAGGTGAAATGCCGGCAGCTTTCCCGAGCTATGTGCTGCTTGCCCGGGACTACATGAACATGAGTGTGCGTTTTGGCTACCATTTTGCAACTATTGACACTCTTTGCGGTGAAGACAGCAACCAGAATTATATCACTCTGCAATTTTCAGGAGGAGTAGGAACGTACTACCGCCGCTCCTTGAGAATAACTTTTCTGGGAAATGTTCTCAATCGGCTGGGATTTGAGGTTTCTCTCAAAGGAGATCTTCTGGAGGCGGCTCTGATGAGATACGACAAGCCTGCCACAGAAGAGAGGTTAGACCAGATGGCTCGTCTTCTGGCTTGCAGCCGCCTTTTGGATATGGCTATCTCAAGCCAGGAACAGGTCGGTCAGATGACAGAGCAGTTTTTCAGGGAAGAGTATAATTTTCTTGAAAGAAAACGTGAGGATGAACCCAAAGATTTTTATATCCATGCCGGCTACTGGAATGTAGCTCAAGAAGATGGGCAAAAGTGTGCCATCCAGGATGGATCACAATGGGGAAATGCTCTTACATCAGGGGGTTCAAGGCTCATGGGCAAAATGTTCGGAACTTCATATCAAGAATTCCTGGACAACATCGAAGCCTATTATTATTTTCCACTTGCAATTGCAAAAAACAGTGAAATCGCAAATGGAGAGGTATCGGTTCTTGTCAAGCCGGTTTCAGGAAGCATTGACAGAGCCGGAGGAATAGCGTTTGGCATAAAAGATGCCTGCAATTATTTTGTTTTCAGAATAAACGCCCTTGAAGATAATATTATTTTGTTTGAATTTGACAAATGCAAGCGTTATCAGCGTCAAATTACTCAAAAAGAGATAAGTACAAATCATTGGTATCAGCTTAAGGTGTTAATAGATGCAAACAGATTCAAAGGATTTGTAAACGATGAACTGATCATTGAATATGAATCTGACCGCAATTTAGAAGGATATGTCGGACTCTGGACAAAAGCAGACTCAGTGACATATTTCAGGAACCTCCAGGTTCAATCTGGACAGACAGTCAAAACAGTTGAATTTTAATCAAAAAAAGGAGCTAACACCATGCCGCCATATACTAAACATCTTGAAACAAGCACAAAACGTACAGGCAAACCCTATCAGGAGATGCACGACTGGCTTGATAACCACCCGCAAATGAAAGCTGATCGTCACAGCCTTGACAAACTTGCTGAAAATATTGAGTTTGTCAGGTCATCATGGGGAGATGAGGCAGTAACAGAATATCTTGAGCATATTGTGGAAGATGCAGCCATGAAGGAGATTGAAACCCTGCAAAAAGCAGGCTCTCCTGATGAGGCTGTATCTCACAGTATCGAAGTTGCAAGAAAGGCACTGGAGATCTCATCCAGAGTCAATATTGAGATTGACCGGAAATTACTTGTCAGAGGTGCAATTTACCATGACCTTGGCAAATCAAGAACATATGGAATGCAGCACGGAGAAATAGGTGCTCAGATGGCAGAAGAGCTGAATCTGGAAGAAGCAATTATCCAGATAATCCTCAAGCACATACGAGGAGGGATGACCGAACCCGAAGCTGTCGAGCTTGGTCTTCCTGTCAGAGATTACACATTAAAGACTCCGGAAGAGAAGATTATAATCTATGCTGACAGGATGGTTGATATCTATACAGATGGCATCGTTCCTGATATTGATGAAAAAGAGGCTGAAATCCGGTTTGCAGACATTTTGACCAAATATGAGAAATATGGAAAAAATCCTGTAACTCTTGACAGATACCTTAAACTTGACGCGGAAATTCATGGATGGATGTAAACAATCCTGAAATCAATACTGTAAAGTCAAAACTTTTTGTGCCGGAAGAATTTAAACCTGCCGGTACAAAAAGAGACATTGCACTTCTTTTCACCACACGCATCATCCGTCTTTTTGCCTACGGATTTTTATCTGTTGTGATGGTTCTCTATCTGTCTGAAATAGGATTGAAAGACCATGAGATAGGCCTGCTCCTGTCGTTGACTCTTACAGGAGATGTGGGGGTATCCTTATGGGTCACGACATTTGCAGACCGTATGGGCAGAAAACGAATGCTCATTTCAGGGGCTATCCTGATGGTGCTTGCAGGAATGGTCTTTGTTTTTACAAAAAACCCGATATTTCTGACCATTGCGGCAATTATAGGAATCATAAGTCCAACCGGAAATGAGATAGGCCCTTTTCTTTCGATTGAACAGGCGGTTCTGTCGCAGTTAGTGGATGACCATAAGCGGACATCTGTGTTTGGATGGTATAATCTTGCCGGCTCTTTTGCCACTGCCACAGGTGCATTATGCAGTGGATGGATGGCAGCACTACTGGAGCAGTCAACATTTGCACCGGTAGAAGCGTACAGGATTATTTTAATCTGCTATGCCTTGAGCGGTTTTCTGCTTATCCTGTTTTTTGCGGGACTTTCACCGGCAGTTGAAGTTTCAGGCATACATGAGGTTGAAGCTGCGAACATGCCGGATGCTGCAAGTGCATGTTCACAGGCTGATCATGCCGGAAATAACAGACTCACTATATACGGAATGGGGCTTCACCGCTCACGCAGTATTGTCATTAAACTAAGTGCCCTGTTTGCTCTGGATGCTTTTGCAGGCGGATTTATTGTGCAGAGCATGATGGCATACTGGTTCCATATAAAATTTGGTATTGATACCGGTATTCTTGGCAGTATATTGTTCGGAGCAAATATTTTTGCAGGGATATCAGCTCTTCTTGCAGTAAGAATTGCAAAACATATCGGTCTTGTCAAAACAATGGTATTTACACATATCCCCTCCAATATTCTTCTATGTGCAATCCCTCTTATGCCAAATCTTGAATCCGCGATAGTTGTACTTTTACTCAGGGCATCCATTTCACAGATGGATGTGCCAACCCGCCAGTCTTACACTATGGCGGTAGTCGCACCTGATGAGAGGACTGCCGCATCTGGAATCACAAACATTGCCCGTTCGGTAGGAGCATCATGCTCTCCTGTTCTAACAGGTTTTTTGATCGCCAATCCACTTTTGTTCAGCATGCCGTTTTTCTTGGCCGGAGGACTTAAAATCATCTACGACCTCTCTCTTTACCATATGTTTCAAAGCATCAAGCCGCCTGAGGAAAGTTCTTGATAAATTGACTTTTTACCAGATTATTGTATCAACAAAAATGTCCTCTATAGATTGATATATCAAGGATAAAAAAAACATGAACCTGACCAAAGAGGAAAAAAGCTGGATACTCTACGACGTGGGCAATTCAGCATTCGTTCTGGTTATGGTAACTGCCATAATGCCGATTTTTTTCAAGGATTATGCATCAAAAGGAGTAGCAGATGCGGTATCGACCGCTAACTGGGGATTCGCCAATTCGGCTGCATCCCTGATTCTGGCACTGCTCTCTCCTGTTCTTGGAACCCTTGCCGATTATAAGGATCGTAAAATGCACTTTTTCATTTTCTTTCTCTGTATGGGGCTGATATTCAATAGTGCACTTGTTTTTGTACAGGAGGGCATGTGGTTGACAAGCCTTGTATTCTTTGTTTTTGCACGGACAGGTTGGGCAGGGTCGAATCTATTTTATGATGCCGCGATTATGGATGTCACCTCAGGTCAGGATCGCATCGATCATGTCTCGTCCATGGGGTATGCCTGGGGATATATTGGCAGCGTAATTCCATTTTTATTGATCATTGCACTTATCATGGGTACGAAAACAGGTTCAGATTCAGGAACATTACCGGTTTTTCAGACAAAAGTGGGATTCCTGATTGTTGCCCTCTGGTGGGCTGCTTTTTCCATACCAATGATCCGGAATGTAAAACAGCACAATTATCTGCCACCGTCTCCTTCTCCTGTTTCAGAGAGCTTCCGGCGTCTCGCAGGAACATTTCAGGAGATCAGAACAAGCCATCGGAGGGCGTTTGTTTTTCTGGCAGCCTATTTTTTTTACATTGACGGAGTGGGAACAATTATCAGCATGTCCAGTGCTTATGGCCGTGACCTTGGATTCAGTGTCACTCTGTTGATTGTCGTAATTCTTTTTATTCAGCTTGTGGCTTTTCCCTTTGCACTTCTCTACGGCAGGTTATCCAGAATTTTTTCCACCCAAAACATGATCATGGCCGGGATTATAGTTTACTGCGTTATCGCCTGTATAGCGTTTGCACTTCCTTCCATTACTGATTCTGATCTTCAGATTGCAGCTTTCTGGTTCATTGCCTTTCTTGTAGCATCCTCCATGGGAGGATTGCAGGCACTGAGCCGCAGTTATTTTGCCACTCTGATTCCGCCGGAAAAGAGTGGTGAATTTTTTGGGTTTTACAATGTATTCGGAAAGTTTGCGGCCATAACAGGCCCGTTTGTTATGGGTGCGGTGGGCAGCATTACCGGAGAGACCCGCTGGGGAGTTCTGGCACTTCTGCTTTTGTTTATAGCAGGTGCGCTGCTGCTGCGAAAAGTTGAGTGAACAGTTACAAGATTTCTTAAGTTCAAACATTCGTGATCACAGGCAGACAAATCAAGATCATGCCTGTTCAGACTATGATTTTCCAGCACCTGTGTATCTTTTTTTTGGGAGTTCTGTAATCTTCCGGAATTGTCATGGGTGTTATTTCCCTGATCTGCCTTACAAAACATCTTTGAGTCTCAAAGCTCCCATCTTCCGATGCTCCTGTTTCCAATCCTGATCTCTCTGGTTTTTCTGATCTCTCTGGTCTCTCTGGTCTTTTGGAGCCCGACGACTCTCCGACTACAAATTTATCCATGTAAAGTTCAAAATCCTGATGGTTGGTTGAAAAAAATATCGTTGAATCAGAATCTTTACGCATCAACTCCACAACTGATTTCAATAGTGCCGGATGATCCCTGGCAATATCGAAATGGTGCCTTGAATCCCTGCTGCTTGAAAACGAGGGTGGGTCAACAACTGCCAGATCGAACATCTGCCCTTTTTTTCTTGCTTTTTCAAGAAAATCAAACGTATGGGCTTTTACAAGAGTATTTTCCTTTAAAGAGATGCCGTTTAACTCCATGTTCTCTTTTGCCCATTGAATGGCTGTATCAGAGCGATCTACAGAAACGGTTGTTTTAGCCCCCCCTTTTGCCGCATAGCATGAAAAGGCTCCGGTATAACAATAAAGATTGAGAAAATCCTTCCCTTGAGCCATCTGCCTTACCATCTGACGCGTATTTCTGTGGTCTGAAAAAAGTCCTGTGTCCACATAATCATGAAGGTTTATGTAAAATTCAAGATCTCTTTCTGACATGACAATCTTTTTATCAGTATGTGCCACACGCTCATACCGGTTGCCATCCTGATATCCGGAATATCGCTTCTTAAGATGCACTTTTGCCATATCAACTCCGAGAGTCTGTGCAACTGCCCCTGCCATAACCGGAAGCCAGGCCGGATCCGAGTTTTTTCTTGCATATTCCGCAACCACAAGGTGTCCCGAATACCAGTCCACAACAGCACGAATCTCGGGAATATCCCAGTCATACAGCCTGAATATGTCAATATTTTGCTTTGAGTACCGCTTGTTTAGATGTTTATGCTTTTTTTTGACCTTGTTTGAGAGCATCAGTGCCTGATCAAGGTATTTTTCGTTATGTTTGTTTTGAGCCATTTATCTTTTCCTTATTGATTTGCCATGAAAACGCATCCTGATTTTCATGATTCGGGGCGGCCACGTAATGGCCATGAATGTTTATTGTAAAAAACAATTGCCTGATTCTCCCTGTTCCACTAATATCAGACTCCATAACCGGTGTCAAAAACGGGAGGAGGCATCTAAAATTGACAGACACTACTATCAAAATCAAAGAAGAAAACAAGAATGGCCAGCTTTTGTACTTTCCACTGAGCAAGTTAAGTCTCCATGAAAGTATTTTTGAAGATGCTGACCAGGGAATCCTGACAGAAAAATACGACCCTATTTTTGCCCCTGTAATAGGAAAGCAGCTTGCCCTTAACACCTACTATGACAATGAACTTATAGCTTCTGCCAACACACCTGTAACCATTCAGCTTCTTAAAATATTCGACAAGCTGAAAATCAATTTCAAGGTAAATAACCTGAGTGTTACTGACGAAGCAAAAAACTATGCTCTTAATGTCGCCATGAATCAGATCATAATCAGTAAAAAAGCATTTTTGGACAGTATAAAAAAAGAGGATATTCCCATGATACAGGGCAGTGTGAAAAGCTTCATCACCAATGCCCTCACAGAAAAAAAGATCAACGCGTTCCAGGACCATTACCAGCAGGTAAAGGGGTATATTGAATTTGCCAACAGTGTTATTACATCAGATGAAAAATATATTGGTACCGCAGCAGCACTTAAAAGACTGATTGAAAATGAACAGCAGGTTTTCAGTCTCAAGAAAGACGAGGTTGGAGAAACAATCGAGCACTGCCTGAAAACAGCCTGGATTTCACTTCTTCTGGCTGTGGAACTGGACGATTTTGATGAGATAGATTACAAGAAACTGAGTATTATATGCCTGGCTCATGATTGCGGAAAGGCATTGATTCCAGAAGAGATCATATACAAAAACGGCAGGCTGACCGAGCTTGAAGATGATATCATGAAAAGCCATGTCCTGCTCTCATATATTCTGACCTCAAACAATCAGCAGAATCTTGATTTTGAGCACTTTGTCATTGCAATGCATCACATAAAGGAGAACAAGAATATCCCGCAGAGCTACAGCATTACCAATGACACATATATCTCTTTTTATGATTATCTCACTCCGGAAGCAAAACATAAGATCAATGAAATATATGATGATGCTCGAAAATATTACCGTTTAATGAATATTTCCGATGCTTTTGAGGCAATTACAGCAGAGAGGGTCTATAAAAAGCCATCTTCCATAGGTAAAACTATTGATATCATGAGAAATGAAAACAGGGCTGGAGAATTTTTCTATCCTCCATATATGGATAAATTAATTGAGTTTGTCTTGAAACATTTTCTGCCCAGAAACATGATTTTCAAAATTTCTGATGAATTATTGGATACTTATTTCCAGAAGGACAAATTATTGTCAAGCGAAAAAAAAGCATACCAGGCAACCCATCGCGGAGTCATTATCAAGACATCCTCTCAACTTGATAAGCCTCTGGAGTGTGTAATATTTAACCCCAAGACAAAAAAAACAGAACGTAAAATACCTGTGCTTCCGGGTTTTCTGCTAAATTACGAATATATAAGTTAAGATTCTAAGGATATTTTCAGGTGAATTCAAAATCAAGACAAGCCCCCGCCCTTCAATCCCTGGCATCACAACTTCTTGAAACCTGTGCCACTGTTATTGAAATGCCGTTACCATGGAGTGACATGAATGCCGCGCAGCATATAAGCAATACAGCATATTTTAGATATTTTGAAACTGCCCGGGTCCATTTTTTTGAACAGGTGGATTTTGTCCAGCATGACGAACAAAGAGATACAGGGATTGTCCTTGCATCAATCTCCTGTAAATTCAGAATTCCTCTTGTTTATCCTGATACCCTCTCCATTGGCACAAGAGTAGTCTCTATGCAAGAGGACAGATTTACCATGCGGCATCTTCTTGTCAGCCACAAGCATCAAAAACTTGCGGCTCAAGGCGAGGCTGTCATAGTGACTTATGACTACAAGAAGCTGTGCAAGGCATCTGTTCCACAATTTTTGATCAACAGAATTGAGGCTCTGCAAAACAGCCGCACACCATCTCTTGACTCAGATGATAGAAGGGATTCCGGTTCTGATGTTAGCACGGATTCCGGTTCTGATGTTAGCACGGATTCCGGCTCTGATGTTAGCACGGGTATTCAAAATATTGTAAAAACTGATACAGAGGGCTGTTGTGAAAAAAAAAGATAGAGTGATTTTCAGATGTCAGTCATGCGACCACCAGACCCATCAGTGGATGGGCAAATGCCCCGGATGCGGAGACTGGGACACATTAATCGCGGAAAAGCCCGTGGAAAGCCTGGCACCAGGGGCAAGATTTTCAAGATCAAGAACAACGCCGGTCGCAATGAGCCAGATTGAATTTGATCAGGATCCAAGGCTTCTTACAGGCATACGCGAGTTTGACAGGGTTCTTGGCGGGGGAATAGTTGCAGGCACTCTTGTTCTGATTGGCGGAGATCCGGGCATCGGCAAGTCAACGCTTATGCTCCAGGTGCTCTCAAGAGTGGCTGATTCCGGCAAAAAAGCTTTGTATGTCTCAGGTGAGGAGTCGATCCGACAGCTCAAAATGAGGGGAAAACGCCTCTCGTCAAGTGCTACCTCTCTTCTGGTTGCAGCAGAAACTGATCTTGACGCTATCTTGAACATGGCACAGGAAGAAAAACCGCATGTCATGGTGGTTGATTCTATCCAGACTGTTTATAATCCTGAAATCACTTCAACGCCGGGAAGCGTAACCCAGATACGAGAGGCCTCCATCCGCCTGATGAATATGGCAAAGCAGTCCGGCATCCCCATGTTTCTGGTCGGGCATGTGACAAAGGTAGGGGCAATAGCCGGCCCCAGAATCATGGAGCATATGGTAGATACCGTGCTCTATTTTGAAGGTGACAGAAGCCATGTATTCAGAATTCTCAGAGCTGTCAAAAACAGGTTTGGCTCTACAAACGAGATAGGTGTCTTTGAGATGAAGGAGAAGGGACTTGAAGAGGTGCCCAACCCTTCGGCAGTCTTTCTTGCAGAACGCTCGGTCAATGCACCCGGCTCTGTGGTCACCGCGAGCATGGAAGGAACAAGACCCATTCTGATCGAAATCCAGGGGCTTGCCAGCAGCTCGGGATTTGGTAATCCCAGAAGGACTGTGCTTGGTCTTGACCAGAACAGAGTGGCACTCATTGCGGCAGTTATGGAAAAAAGGCTTGGCATCAATCTTTCCGGTCTGGATATCTTCATGAATGTCGCAGGTGGAGTCAAGGTTGTGGAACCTGCGGCAGACCTGGGAGTTGCTGTTGCTCTTGCGTCAAGTTTTCTGGATATGCCGGTACAAGAAGGGACAACTGTAATTGGAGAGATAGGACTTACCGGAGAGATAAGGGCAGTAAGTCACGGGGAATCAAGAATCAAAGAGGCTTTGAAAATGGGGTTCACACGCTGTATTGTACCTGAAAACACAAAAAAACAGCTCCCCGACATTCAGGCAATCGAGATTGAGGGGCAAAAAATTGCGATTACAATCACAGGAGTAACTTCCCTGAAACAGGTGATGGAGATACTTTTTGAGTGACTTCTCCCAAGCCTTAAAATTGGGGTTCTAAAGCCTAAAGGCTGTATTATAAAAAAATGAAAAAAGGATCATGAGTGGCTAAACAAGAGGGTGTAAAAACAGGAAAGTTTCAAAAAGGAAAACAGCAGTGGGCAGATCACCTGACCGAAAAGGCAAAACATGATAATTATCCTGCCCGATCTGTATACAAGCTGATGGAGATACAAAAAAAATATGGCATTATGAAAAAAGGGAACAATGTTCTTGATCTGGGGTGTGCTCCAGGTTCATGGCTGATATACGCGGCTCAGACCATCAGGATGCCTCAACCCCCCGGGGTAGTGGCTCAGACCGCTGGGATGGCTCAAACCGTTGGGGTAGATCAGACCATCGGGATAACTCAGAGCATTGGGCACTGTGCGGCCAAAAAACCTTCCTGCAAAGGAGTTGCTGTGGGCATTGATCTTCAGAAAGTAACGGTTACCCTCCCACCCAATGCCACTGCCCTTCAAGGAGACATTCTTGATCTTAACAGGGATGGTTGTGCTCCAGATGACGAGACTCTGCATGCCACTGACACTCTTGCCTCAAACGCAAGAAAAGAGTATGATGTTGTATTAAGTGACATGGCACCGGCAACAACTGGCAGAAAGGATATTGATGCAGCCAGATCGTTTGAACTGTGTCAGGCAGCCTTAAAAATTGCCTGTGAATTGTTGGCTTCCGGAGGAAACTTTGTGTGCAAGATTTTTCAGGGACCTGATTTCAAGCAGTTTGAGCAGAGTGTAAAGGCAAACTTCAGGCAACATGCCATTTTCAAGCCGGAAAGTTGCAGAAAGGCAAGCAAGGAAATATATATAATTGGACGAGGAAAAATCTGATCCACTCCCATCCTTGATAGTCTCGTAAAAAATCCGAAATAGGCTGTTTTTTGTGTAATAACCCTCTGATTTTATTGGACGCAAATTTCTGCAAACTGACTTTTTACGAGGTCATCATCCTTGAATCCCGATAGAATCAAAAAAACAACACTGAAAACAAAAAGATCAAATAGTGCAATAAAACAAATAATTTAAGGAGCGTATTAATGTCAGGACATAGTAAGTGGTCAACTATCAAACACAAAAAAGGCGCTGCTGATGCCAAAAGAGGTAAAATATTTACCAAGCTCATAAAGGAGATTACGGTTGCTGCAAGAATGGGGGGCGGGGATCCGGAATCCAACCCAAGGCTCAGAAGGGCAATTAATGACGCGAAAAGTCAGAATATGCCCAAGGACAATCTTGAAAGAGCCATCAAAAAGGGAACTGGGGAGCTTGAAGGAGTTGAATATGAAGAGATCACCTATGAAGGCTATGGGCCAGGTGGCGTTGCTGTTCTTGTAGAGTGTCTGACAGACAACAAAAACCGAACAATTGCCGATGTCAGGTATATTTTCAGTAAAGCCGGGGGCAATATTGGTACTGACGGATGTGTTGCCTGGATGTTTGACAAAAAAGGTCTTATTTCTGTGGATAAAGAGAGTTCTGATGAGGATACCTTGATGGAGATCGCATTGGAAGCAGGTGCCGAAGATGTCAAGGACGAGGGAGACTGCTTTGAGGTGATAACTGATCCTGCGGACTTTGAGAGCGTCAAGGAGGCTATAGAAACTGCTTCCATTAAATATCAAATGGCTGAAGTTACCATGATTCCTCAGACTCAGACACGGGTAGAAGGCAAGGATGCCGAGCAGATGATAAAGTTCATGGATGCTATGGATGACTGTGATGATATCCAGAAGTTCTATTCCAATGCAGATATTCCGGATGAGGTCATGAATGCCATGTAGGCATTTTTTTGAGGTAATCTACCCAAATGGTGGGGATGGTTAAAAGAAGTGTCAACTGGCAAATGCAGCACGACCGAGCTTTAACTAAAGATACCTTTCTGTGGCAAGATATGGATAGAAAACAAAGCGGTTTAAAAACAGATAAACCGCTTTGTTATTTGATTGAAATAATTTCGATCAGACTTTTCCATCAGATTTTGAATGGATAATTAATACAAAATGAACTTCTGCACTATAGCCTTATGCACTACCTTCCAGTCTACACTGAGTAAAATCGATATCTTTGCCACATCCGCTGCACTTATGAGGCCTGTCAAACTCATCTGAAAACACCTCTTTTTCCTTACCGCAACCTGGACATTTGCACATAAATGATTTTAAACTTCTGAAATCTTGAAATCCCGGACAATGTTTCGGTGTTGTCTCTGTCATGATATTCTCCTTTCATATAAGTTTATGCGGGAAAAAAGACTGATCATCGTGACCATCTCTCTCCTGCCAGTCTGGCAAGTAGCTCTGTTATCTATTGCCAACTCCATATTAATCCATATAAATAATGTCCACACCGTCAGGAATAGAGAACTCAAACAGAGAGTCATCAAGGTCAGTGAAGTTTATATTACTGAAAAGAAGCTCTGTTGCATCTCCATATCCATTAAATGTGACTACCCTTTTTATATCATAGCTATTCTTTGCAACTGTCATGGTTATAGATGAGATATCCTGGTTTTTCCTTTTTGGAATCAGGTTCATCTCAATAATAGAAGTATCTGCACTGTTTATAGTGATATTGTAATTTTTTCTTACAGTTGAGATATCAGATAAAAATGCCCCGCCTGCCCCATCTTTAAAAAACTGTGCCGCACTGCCTTTGGTAACCTGTTTTTCATCAGGTTTGTAAATCCACAAATTTATACCATCTGTTATTATCTGATGAACTTCAGGTTCACTGTATTCCCATCTCATCTTGCCAGGATGGCTGAAAAAAACTCTGCCTGAAGCTGTTTCGTTTACCTCAAGAGCTTTGAGAATAGATGTCTGCTCATAAGAAGCCGCGAAATCCTTACCGGCATAACGCTGTTCAATACCCGCAAGTATTCTCTCTTTTTCCGGATCTGAACTATCAGCAGCACAAACCGCATTAATGTTCGTAACGGAAATTGACATAAAGAGTGTAATCAAAACAACTGCTATCTTGACAATAGCAAAAGAAGAATATGTCGAATCTTTTTTTGTATAGGTGTTCATTTATTATACTCCAACATTCATACGTTAATCGATAGAGGAATCAGAAAGGCACTTGATTGTATGTCTTTATGCCATCACCCCCTAACCTTATACACTTAATTGTCCGTTATTACATAATTTAATCTTAAACCACTATCTCAGCAACTTATCAATATCTTTTCTGCTGTCCCTTGCGTAAAGCCTTCTAAGCTTTGGCTTTTCGATCTTGCCTGTAGCATTCCTTGGAACCTCTGCAAAAATTATTTTTCTCAAACGCTTGTAGCGTGGAAGCCCGTATCCAAACTCGTTGATCTCCATTTTTGTCAGGGTCACGCCGGGTTTTGCACATATAATCCCTGCCGGGATTTCGCCAAGGCGCTCATCAGGAATCCCGATCACGGCAATGTCCTGTATTTTAGGATACTGCATGAAAAAATGCTCAATCTCTACAGGAAATATATTCTCCCCGCCACAGATGATAACATCTTTTTTTCTGTCAACCAGCCATATAAAGCCATCCTTGTCATACCGTGCGATGTCTCCGGTATATAGCCAGCCATTGACAAGAGTTTTTCGCGTTGTCTCAGGATTTTTGTAGTATGCCTTCATCATCCCTGGACCTCTTACAATCAGCTCTCCACTTTCACCCGGAGGCAGATCATTTCCCTGTCCATCAACAATTTTGCACTCCCAGTCAAAGCCAGGCACCCCTATTGCCCCAACTTTGTGGTCGTTCTCAATACCAAGATGAACACATCCGGGCCCTGTAGATTCAGTCAAACCATAGTTGGTGTCATAATCGTGGCCAGGAAAATATTGTTTCCACTCTCTTATAAGGCTTGGCGGTACTGGCTGTGCACCGATATGAAGGAGTCTCCACTGTTCAAGATCGTAATCCGCAAGAACCACCTTGCTGTTCTCAATGGCAATAAGAATATCATGTGCCCAGGGGACAAGAAGCCACACAATAGTAATTTTTTCCTCGGACACGGCCTCCAGTATCCACTCCGGCTTAACTCCTTTGAGTATAACCGCCTTGCCTCCGACAATAAAACTGCCCATCCAGTGCATCTTGGCACCTGTGTGATATAAAGGAGGAATGCAGAGAAACACATCATCATGTTTTTGCCCATGATGGTTATTTTCAACATAGCAGGCATGTTCAAGATTCCTGTGGGTCAAAAGAACGGCCTTGGGAGTTCCGGTAGTGCCTGAGGTAAAGTACAGGGCAGCATCGTCTTCAATATTTATCTGGACATCCTGCAATGAGCATTCTGAACTCTCCTGAATAAAAATCTCATACGGCACCGCGTATCCAGGACATATTTTCGGGTCTCCTGTAAAAATCCAGGTGTGTACAGTTGTCTCAAGAATAGCTCTGATACCTGAAAGCCGCTCAATAAACTCCTCTCCAAAAACAAAAACCTTTGCCTCGGCAACTTCGGTGCATAAAAGTATCTTGTCTGATTCAAACCTGAAGTTCAAAGGGACAGCCCATGCTCCTGTATTCAGGATTCCAAAGTATATGGGAAGCCACTCAAGGCAGTTGGTCATAAGCTGGACAACTCGATCCCCTTTTTTGATACCCGCCGCAAAAAGAGCATTGGAGAATCTGTTGGCAGACATATAAAACTGCTCCCAGGTTATTTCCCGTCTCAGGTTTTCTCCAGGAGCTCTCTCAATCAAGGCAACTTCATTTTTATAGATTCTGCTGTTTCTGGCTAAAATTTCCGTGATAATCATAAGTTGTTTTTAGACCTTTCCGGTGGGGTGATGCTTGTTGTAAAAACAAATCCAGATAAGATTTCATTCAAAAAAAATCCCGCTGTGCAATATAGAACACAGCGGGATTATATTTCAAGAAAGATTTATTTACCATGAAAATGCATTCTGTTTTTAATGATTCAGGGTGGCCAAACAAAGACCATGAGCTTTTAGCATGCAAATGCATTCCGTTTTTCATGATTCGGGGTGATCATAATATAATCATGACCGATCCCATAAGCCCGCAGCAGTATATTATATTTTGCTTACCTCTTCAAAATCAGCGTCAACAACATCGTCATCCTTGTTTCCACTTGCCGATGTGGCACCAGCATGACCAGCAGCCTGATCGCCGGTATCCTGTGCCGCCTGCTGGTACATTGCCTCTGCAAGTTTGTGTGATACCTGGGTTAATGCTTCTATTTTCTGCTTGATAAGATCCGCGTCATCTCCATCTTTTGCACGCTTGAGTTCTGCAAGAGCATCCTCAATCTTGTTTTTAGTGCCAGAATCTACCTTGTCGCCATGCTCTTTCAAAGTCTTTTCACTTTGGTTTATCAAGGATTCCGCTGAATTTTTTGCATCCACAAGCTCTCTTTTTTTTCTGTCTTCATCCGCATGAAGTTCAGCATCACGAACCATTCTCTTGATCTCTTCATCTGAAAGACCGCTTGCCGCAGTGATACGGATAGACTGCTCCTTGCCTGTAGCTTTATCCTTGGCCGATACATGTACAATACCGTTAGCATCAATGTCAAAAGTCACCTCAATCTGAGGAACACCGCGAGGTGCGGGAGGAATGTCTGAAAGTTCAAACTGTCCGAGAGTCTTGTTTCCAGCCGCCATCTCTCTTTCACCCTGCAGTACATGAATTGATACTGCCGGCTGATTGTCAGCAGCAGTTGAAAAAACCTGGCTCTTCTTTGTCGGGATGGTTGTATTTTTCTCAATAAGTTTTGTCATGACACCGCCAAGAGTCTCAATGCCAAGAGATAGCGGGGTTACATCAAGAAGAAGCACATCATTTACATCACCTTGAAGAACTCCAGCCTGAATGGCCGCACCCATGGCAACAACCTCATCAGGATTTACACCTTTGTGGGGTTTTTTGCCAAATATCTTTTCAACTCTCGCCTGTACAGCAGGCATACGGGTCATGCCTCCGACAAGCACCACCTCGTTAATCTCGCTTGCAGTAAGGCCCGCATCTTTAAGTGCTGTCTGGCATGGTCTGGTCAGATTGTCTAGAAGATCAGCCACAAGTGATTCGAGTTTTGCCCGTGTCAGTTTGACATTCAGATGTTTAGGGCCGCTTGCATCCGCGGTTATAAATGGAAGATTGACATCTGTTTCTACAGCAGTCGAAAGCTCCATCTTTGCTTTTTCCGCGGCTTCCTTGAGTCGCTGAAGAGCCATTTTATCTTTTCGTACATCAATGCCCTGGTCTTTTCTGAACTCGTCAGCAATGTAATCAATAATTCTTAAATCAAAATCCTCGCCCCCCAGATGTGTATCTCCATTTGTGGATTTTACCTCAAACACACCATCTCCTATCTCAAGTATGGATACATCAAAAGTTCCGCCGCCAAGGTCAAATACAGCGATCTTCTCATCACCTTTTTTATCCAGGCCATATGCAAGAGAGGCGGCTGTTGGCTCATTGATGATGCGTTTAACATCAAGACCGGCTATTTTACCGGCATCTTTGGTTGCCTGACGCTGACTGTCATTAAAATAGGCAGGAACTGTAATAACAGCCTCTGTAACCGGTTCTCCAAGATAATCCTCAGCGGTTTTCTTGATATTGGCCAGAATAAAAGAAGATATTTCAGCGGGGCTGTGCTGTTTTCCGCGAAGGTTTATGCGGGTATCTCCATTTGAGGCGGCCTCTATCTTGAATGGCAGAACTTTTATATCTGACTGAATCTCTTTGGAATTATATTTTCTTCCAATAAGTCTCTTTACTCCAAAAACAGTATTTTCAGGGTTGGTTATGGCCTGACGTTTCGCTGTTTGACCAACCAGTCGATCCCCGCCTTCGGTAAGGGCCACAACAGAAGGAGTAGTACGTCCACCTTCGGTATTGGTTATAACCTTTGGCTCGCCGCCGTCCATAACTGCCACACAAGAATTTGTGGTTCCCAGATCGATCCCTATTATCTTACCCATGTTATTTTCCTCCAGTATATTTTTATATATTTAATAATAATTCATTCATTATTTGACACCGCTTCATTTTTAGAGACAGCTTTTGAAACAACAACCATTGATGGTCGAAGCAGTCTATCATGCAGAAGATAGCCCTTCTGAAGCTCTGCAATCACGGTATTATCAGGGTGAGCATCAGACTCCTGATGACTTACAGCCTGATGAAACACCGGATCAAAGGGTTTGCCCAAAGACTCAACAGGCTTTACGTTGAATGTCTCAAAAAGCTTTATAATATCTTTGTGAGTCATTTCGACGCCCTGAATAATACAGCTATCTTGTACCTCCGGATTTTGCCTGTCTCCGACATGATCTTCTTGTACCTCAGTGCTTGTATTATTTTGAGAGGCAGAGGATATTGCACGTTCAAGGTTATCTACCACAGTCAAAAGCTGTTTCAATACAGTCTCATTGGCAAATTTTCTGAATTCCGCCATTTCTCGGGAAGATCTTTTTTTGTAATTATCAAACTCCGCTGAAATCCTGAGAATACGATCTTTTTCTGTTGCAAGAGCTGCCTGAAGCTGTTCGACTGTTGGTTCAGATGATCCACTCTCCGGAGTACCGGGAGTTTGTCCAGAATCACATCCCTTTAGATCTTCAGTCTCTACCGACACAGCATCGCTCCCCTTTGGTGAAGCAGGATCTGATGAGGTATTTATCTCTTGCGAAGGCTCATTATTACCCATCAATATCTCCTGAGATTCATTTTGT
>JADFYT010000129.1 GCA_015232935.1 Desulfamplus sp. | reverse complement strand
TTAAACAGAAACAAGAAAAAATAAAAAGATCCTGCAGGCCAACTCTGCGGATTGCTGCTCCGGTCTTCTCTGATCAAGGCACTCTTGAAGGAGTCATAGTTATAAACATTTTGATCGAGACAGTACTGCACAATGCGTGGGGGGGATATTTAAACGAAGAGCTGGATCTTGACCATTTCATTGCTGATGAAACTGGTTCTTACATACATCTTGACTCCAGTTCAGGGAAGGCCGGGGAGGGAAAGAACGAATCACGAACAGGAGATGGGCTTAAAAGAGATTTTCCGGATCATTACGCAAAAATCATGTCAGGAGGGGTTATCTCAATTGATCAGTATGGAGACAGAAGATTGATCTATTCAAAAGTTCATTTTTTATGGCAATCAAAAAAAAGATATCTGGTCATTGGAAAAAACATATCACTTGAAGACGCCATGAAAGATTTGAATTCTCTTAGCCGGGTACTGTTCGTCTCGGTGTTTTCTGGTTTGATTCTTACATTTGTGATAGCCGTTTTAAGTGGACGCAAAACCACATTTTCAATTCTCCAGCTTTTTAACGCGGTTCAAAGATTTAAAAACGGTGATTTGACAGCAAGGGTTATGAGGTTGCCCGAAGACGAGATTGGCCAGATCGCAAAAATCTTTAACGAGCTGGCAGAAGATATCATAAGTTATCAAGATCACTCCGAGTCCATGTTGAATATATTGTCCAAAGCAAAAAACAAGTCCGAGTCCAAGCTTAACATACTGTACAAAGCAATAGAGCAAACGCCTCTGTCTGTTGTTATCACAGATAAAGAGGGCAATATTGAGTATGTAAACCGCTATTTTTCAGAACTTACCGGATACAGTATAGAGGACGCTATGGGTCAGAATCCCCGCATAGTCAACTCTGGCTATCAAACACCTGATCTCTACAAAAACCTGTGGGATACTATCAATTCCGGATCTATATGGAAAGGAGAGATGATCAACAAAAACAAAAGCGGAAATCTTTATTGGGAATCGGTAGCCATTGCCCCTGTAAAAGATGAAAAAGGAGATATCTCGCATTTTGTGGCCATTAAAGAGAACATATCAAGACGCAAGGAGATTGAATCAACACTGCAAAAGAATAAAGCCAGATTTGAATCACTGTACAAACTAAGCCAGCTTGATATTGAAGATATTTCAAAAATGGTGGAATACGCACTTGAAGAGGCAGTTCATCTGACCGACAGTCATGTCGGTTATTTTCATTTATATCATCATGAGGAGTCCAAAATTCAATTATCCGCATGGTCAAAAGAGGTTTTCAAAGATTGCCGTTCTTCCGAGGGTTTCCATTATCCTCTGGACAAGGCCGGAGTATGGGCAGACTGTATCCGTTTAAAAAAACCTGTAATTCATAATGATTATCAGAACCTGCCTGACAAGAAGGGTTATCCTGAAGGGCATTTTCCTGTAAATCGCCACATGAGCATACCAGTCACCTTTAAAAATAAAATTGTTGCAATATGCGGAGTCGGAAACAAACAGGAGCCTTATGACGAAAACGATATTCTTCAATTGCAGTTATATATGGACGGCCTATGGAAGCTGATAAACCGCAAACAGACAGAAGATGAACTTTTAAGGGCAAAATCAGTTGCAGAGTCAGCCAGTAAAGCCAAATCGGAATTCATGGCCAACATGAGCCATGAACTAAGAACTCCGCTTAATACCATTATCGGGTTCTCTCAAATTCTCAATGATCTTGATTCGGACAAGTTGAACAGCAGACATCCGCAATACATCAACCACATAAACGAAAGTGCAAGACATCTTTTATCCCTTATCAACGATATTCTGGACATATCCAGTATTGAGGTTGGAAAAATCAGAATCAAAATTGCCTGTTTCAAGATACGAGAGCTTATAAAAAGGACAGTACAAACTAAAAGAGAGCTCGCTTTAAAAAAGAATCTCGATTTTTATATCCAGATCGAATCTTCTATACCAGACAAAGTAAAGGGAGACGAGATTCACATAGAACGAATTTTAAACCATCTGATAGATAATGCTGTAAAGTTTACGGAAAAGGGCAAAATAACAGTATCTGTGAAGAGATATGGACAAGAAGAGCTTGTTTTTGAGATCAGCGACACTGGTATTGGAATCGCTGAAGATAAAATACCATCCCTTTTTGAAAAATTTCACCAGGGTGAAGCCACTATAAACAGGAAATACAGCGGAACAGGAATTGGCCTTGCTCTTGCCAATGGCCTTGTCGAACTGATGGGAGGGAAAATATGGGTAAAAAGCCAGGTTAACAAGGGCAGCTCTTTTTACTTTACAATAAAAGATAGTGTCTCGGATTCTGAATCTGACCTTTCAATGTCTGAAAAAACATCATTTGACAGAACTGCCCGATCAAAACATGATCTCATTAACAGCCATGATTCTGGTATTGAAGGTCTCAACGACAGCATTGATAGTCAATGGGATATCTCCAGAGTGCCGCGTGATATTGTAATCCAGATGCGGGACGCGGCTTCAAGTGCGGATCTGGATCGCCTGATTGAACTCGGTGACAAGATACATTCAAAGCATGGAGAACTTGCACAACAGTTAAAAATGCTTGCTAAAAATTATGACTATGATGCCTTACAGAAAATACTGAAATATTAAACGGGAATAGCCGTTTTAATGGGTCTCACAAAATTATTGGACTCATTTGAAACAATCCTTCATGGCCGCGGCCTGGCTACACCCCGAATCATGAAAACCGGAATGTATTTTCATGGCAAATTTCGTTTTCCAAGGCAAAAGGAGATTGAGATGAAAAATTTTACTGACAGAGTAATCCGGACAAGAAAAAGCAAATCAGACACTCTGACCAGGATAGAAACATCTACACAGAATAGGGTCAGATTATCTTCAATTCTTGCTGGATTCAACTTTACAGGCAAGAGCAATAGAGCAAACATGCTCCTGCTTTTAATCATCATGGTCTCAGCCATTATGATATCAGCTACAGTGATTCCGGAAGTTATGGCCGGGTCAGCCGACTCACAAACACAATCAGGCAAGGCAACACAGTCAGACGAAACAACGCGGTCAGGCAAAAAAGCACCATCAAGTCCGGAAACCTCCTCAAATAAAAAAAGCAATAGTCTTGCAGACGACCGTACAGTAATATGCAAAGTGGAAACAGACAGAAAAATTCTTCCGGCAGGAGCTTCACAGAATATTGTCATCAAGGTGACTCTGGACGCTCTTTCTCTGGATGCCATCCCGGCCACATCAAATATCAAGAGACCTCCTGTCAATCTCTCCATAGTTCTGGACAGATCTGGCTCAATGTCAGGTTCCAAACTGGAACGGGCAAAGGATGCCGCTGTTGAGGCACTCAAACGTCTTGGAAAAAATGACCTGTTCTCGCTTGTGGTCTATGACCATAATGTAGAGACAACTGTTCCGGCACAGAGTGCTCAATACACCGAAGGGATAATGGCACAGATCAGCCAGATCAAGCCGGGAGGCAATACTGCCCTGTTTGGCGGGGTGAGCCAGGGTGCATCAGAAATCAGAAAGAATCTTGGAACCAGATATATTCATCGCATGATTCTTCTGTCAGACGGCATTGCCAATGTAGGGCCAAGCACACCTGACGATCTTGGAAGGCTTGGAGCCGCACTGCTCAAAGAGGGTATCTCTGTCTCCACGGTCGGGGTGGGCACAGATTACAATGAGGATCTGATGGCAAGGCTTTCCCATAACAGTGACGGAAATATCTACTTTGTGGAGTCAAGTGTTGATCTGCCCGGAATATTTACAGCAGAGCTTGGGGATGTATTGAGTGTTGTGGCAAGAAAAATCATAATAACAATAGAGATGCCAGAGGGCGTAAGGCCAATAAGAATAATAGGCAGGGATGGAACAATAAATAATAACAGGGTGGAACTCTCCATGAACCAGCTTTATGGCGGCCAGAAAAAATATATCCTGGTAGAAGCACGCATTCCTGAATCAAATAGCGGACAACAGATGAAGATCGCAACTGCTGATATCAGTTATGAAAACCCTTTCAGTCTTAAAAGTGTTGAAGACCAGGGAGCTTCATTCATAACATTCAGTGAGGACAAGGATGAGGTTGCAGGTTCCGCAAATATCGGGGTTGTCCGGGAATATGAGTTGAACATCAATGCTCTTGCAAGAGAAAAGGCAATCACCCTTTCCGATGAAGGCAAAAAGGAGGAGGCTGTGCAAGCCCTTAAAGATTCGGCAGCCAAACTCAAAAGCGTTGGAAGTGCCTTCAAGGACGAAGCTCTCATGGAACAGGCGGCCGAGCTTGAAAATCAGGCTGAGGCCATTGACAGAGAGGGGATGAGCAAAAAAAGCAGAAAACTTCTCAGAACCGAGTCTTACCAGATGAAGACCCAGCAAAAGTCAAAGTGAAAAAAGACAATTTTATGCGTACACAGGCCCCATGACTATATGGTATGAACCCACAAAAACCGGCGAATGGCTCAGGCGGATAATCTCCTTTTCCAACCTCCTGATACTGTTTATTGCTACTGTGCTTATAATCTCTGAACTGAGGTTTGACTGGTGCGAACTGATGATCGGGCGTTATTTGGCATCCCTGAACGCTTCACGCCCTGAAACCGGTGCTGTATGGAAAGCCGGAGAGCAGAGTTCCCGTGCCCACACATTTCTTAAGAATATTATTCAAGAGAGGCAGAATGCTGCCCGTTACGCACAGGAGGCAACATCGTTTGCCGAGCTTGCATCCGGAATTCTTCCAGGCCAATGGGCAAATATAGACAAGGATCATTTCAAACGCCTTTACCTTGCAATTCCCCCTGCGGCAGCTTCGGAACTTATAACTCCGGCAGACTTGATCTGGCTTTTTGGCCGAGGCACCCTTACCAGAATATTTTGCGAAGGAAAGCCATATGGACTTGAGATATTTTTTCTCAATTCTGAAAACAGGGTGCTGCGTCAGATAACCATGAACAAGACCAGGATGGAAAAAGTAGAAAAAAATGAAGCAACCTTTAAAGGAACTCTTGAGCAGATTCCTGAATTTGAGGGTCGAATCTATCCGGCGGAGCTATTTTTCAAGGTACTGCTTGAGCTGCCACAGGATATAATCCCTGATCTTGTCACAACGCCTCAAAAACTTCTGAATGAACAGGGCATAATTACCAGGGCTGGAATATGGAACGAAGCCTCCTCAGGATATATCAAACTTGGTTTTGAACTAAAGGAGAACGGGAAAAGCGTAGTTCTTTTTATGAGGGCAAGAGAATGGGCAGTGTGGCGTTTGAGCAGCAAACTGACCGGAGTTGATCTGAAAGAAGAGATGGCACAATGAAAAAAATCGCAATATTCACTATACATCCTGCGGAACCCACTTTTCATCCAGTAAAATCAAGCAGCAAGATCCAGTTTTACATAAAGTCTATTTCAGGAGGCGGCTCTTAATTGAAACTTCTTGCAATTGTGATCCGTTTCACACGATTTATGCTCTATTCTGCTTTAATCGTGGTCAGCCTTGGGCTTTTGACAATCTCCATCATGATTTTTTCGGCAGCAAAGGATCTTCCAAAGCTGCCTGAACCCTTGAGCCGCATAATCGAGACTCCAAAGACCGAGATCTACGCAGCTACTGGAGAGAGGCTTATTACCCTTGTAGGAAGAGAGCCTGTACCCCTCTCCCGTGTATCTCCTGATTTTATCAACGCGGTACTGGCTGTTGAGGATCACATGTTCTGGGATCATCACGGGGTCAACAAACTCAGAACATTGAAAGCTCTCTATGTCACCTTGACAAGACCCGGCAATATTCAAGGTGCATCCACAATTACCCAGCAGCTTGCCAAAAACCTCTTTTTCAGTTTTGAGAGAACCTATCTGAGAAAATTCAAAGAGATGCTTGTGGCATTCCAGATTGAATATTCCTGCACAAAAGAGGAGATTCTGCACGCCTATATAAACCAGATCTCGTTTGGTGCAGGTGCCCAGGGAGTTGAAAAGGCGGCACAGGTTTTTTTTGGCAAATCAGCAGCAGATCTGAACCTTGGCGAGGCGTCTCTTTTAGCAGGTCTTCCAAAATCACCAACCAACTATAATCCATACCATCACTACGACAAAGCACTAAAACGCCGCCAGGTAGTCATTGCAAGAATGAAAGAGGCTGGCTACATAACTCAGGATGAGGCACAGGAGGCTCTTGGAACTCGCCCCTCCCTGCATTCTGATCACGCGGATGCAAGAACCGGAAGCTACTTTCTTGACGCTCTTATAAATGAACTTGCCCAAAAATATGGCAATGATGTTGTATTTCATGGGGGAATCAAGGTTACTGCAACTGTTGACTCCAATCTCCAGTATGCAGCAGATCAGGCTTTGAAAAATGGCCTGGAACGCCTTGACAGCCTTATGGGACTTCCTCCTGATTCAGAACCGCGTCCCCAGGGGGCATTAGTTGCCATTGACCCGGCTTCCGGGGCTGTAAAGGCCATGATAGGCGGAAGAGACTACTACAACAGCGAATACAACCGTGCCATGAGCAGCAGGAGACAGCCAGGTTCAGGTTTCAAGCCCTTTCTTTACTATACTGCTTTAGAGAAACTCAACTTCAATGGTGCGACTGTAATGTTTGACAGCCCTGTTTCCATTCCTGTTGTAGGAGCCCGGACATGGGAACCCCGCAACTTTGAAAAAAGCTATCGTGGTCGCATCCTCCTTAAACAGGCACTGAC
>JADFYT010000128.1 GCA_015232935.1 Desulfamplus sp. | reverse complement strand
ATTCCTGCCTTGCTCATAATGATGCTGATATTTGTTATATGGGTAAACATTCTTTTTATAAAAAGGATTCTGGCAAGAAAAGGCATACATTTAAGAGAGCTTCAGGAACTCAACCAGTGGAAAGCTCCGGAAAGGCTGGTCTGGGCAGCCATTTTTCTTGGAACTCTCATGTTTATACCTGAAAAAAACATCAAGATTGGTGCATTCAACTGTATCATGATTCTTATGCCTGTCTATTTTTTTCAGGGTATCGCCATTGTATCGTTTATTTTTGAAAAGAAAAAATTTCCGGTTCTGCTCAAGTTGTTTATTTACAGCATTATTGCCATTCAGCAGATTTTGATTCTGGTGATTGTGGGACTTGGCTTCTTTGATACATGGATGAACTTCAGGAAAATAGGTATGAACAATGATATGGATGGAAACTCATAACAATGATGCTGGATGAAAACCCATCTGATGGATAGTTTGCCTTACCATGAAAACGCATTCCTGTTTTCATGATTCGGTGTGGTCGTCACAAAACGGCCATTAATATTTGAATCCCCCCTGCTTGATCTTTTTAACAACTTGATAGTATCAGGAATTTCCATTTTTTCTTCATAATATCAACAAAGCAGAATCAACATAAATTAAAACCTGTTATTCAGGATGAACCTTTATCGGAGGTTACTATGAAAGTAATATTAAAAGAAACAATAGACACTCTTGGCATTGTAGGCACAGAGTGCAAGGTCGCTCCGGGATATGCACGAAATTATCTTTTTCCCCATGGAAAGGCTATTGAGGCAACGCCCCAGAACAGAAAGGTTATTGAGCAGGCAAGGTTAAAGTTTGAACTTCAGATTGCAAAAGAGAAAAAACTTGCCCAGGAGATGGCGGAGCGGGTAAAAGGAATTGAGTGTACTATTAAAGCCAAGGTTTATGAAGAGATTCGTCTTTACGGCTCTGTAACTACACATGACATAAAAGCCGCACTTGATGCACAGAATGTAAATATAGAGCGCCGCTCCATTCTTCTGGCAGAACCGATCAAGATAGCTGGTGAATACAAGGTGCCTGTACGTCTTTACAAGGATGTAGAGCCTGAAATCACTGTCAAGGTCGTTGGTGAGGCAGCTTCTGTCTGAATCTGTCCTTCAGCCATTGTTTAGACACATGTCAGACTTCCTGCAAAACCGGATTTTACTCCTTGATTGTACTGGATGAGAAATGAGTGCGGCAGAAGGTCTGTTAAAAAGTATGAAAATGAGCGGATGTGGGTAAATGTCCGCTCATTGTTTTAAACCTTTCTATCTCCTCCCCTTCAGCTCATGATATATCATTAAACAAAATAGCAACCTGGATACCGCCGTGATAAATTCAAAAGAAAAAACTGCTGATCCCCTTTTAAGCCGGGTTCCACCTCATGATATTTACGCTGAAGAGTCCCTGCTCAGTGCCATATTCATAGACAATGAGACCCTGCTTGATATCATTGATATATTAAAACCAGAAGATTTCTATAAAAAGGCACATGAAAAGATATTCAGGGCGGTTGTGGAGCTTTTTTCAAAAGAGCTTCCCGCCGATCTTGTCACAATAGCCACCCGAATGAAAGAAAAGGATGAGCTTGAAGAGATTGGCGGTGCGGCATTTCTTGCTTCAATTGCCGATGCCGCACCAGTTGCCGTAAATGCCATACACTATGCAAGGATCGTCAAGGGCAAATCCTCGCTAAGATCCCTTATTCACAGTTCGTCATCAATTATCGAGAAGTGCATGAAGGATCGGGGAGATTTTGAGGATATCATTGAATTTGCCCAGAATGAAGTATTCAAGATTTCAGAATCCAGATCCACCAACGCATTTTCCGGACTTGGAGACCTTATTAATCACAATATTAACATGCTGGAACACAACCTGGGCAAGAAAGGGGGATTGTCCGGCCTTACAACAGGATATACAAAACTTGATTCTCTGACATTCGGACTCCAGAGGTCTGACCTTATCATTCTTGCGGCAAGGCCAAGCATGGGAAAAACCGCTTTTGCCCTTAATATTGCCCGCAATGTCGCTGTTGAAGAGCGTACTCCAGTGGCTGTTTTTTCTCTTGAGATGTCCAAAGAGCAGCTTTCCATGCGTCTTTTGACTTCAGAGGCAAGAATTGACTCAAACCGTCTCAGAGGAGGTTTTATAAGCGATGATGACTGGCGCAATGCCACAGATGCGGCAGGAATGCTGAATGACCTTCCGATTTTTATTGATGATACCCCCAATATAACAGCAATGGAGATTCGTGCCAAAACAAGGCGGCTGAAGATGGATAAAGGGTTGGGACTGATTGTTATTGACTACCTTCAATTGATGAAGGCACCTTTTCATTCTGAAAGGCGGGATCTTGAGATCGCTGAAATATCAAGGTCATTGAAGGCTCTGGCAAAGGAGCTCGAGATTCCGGTAATTGCCTTGTCCCAGCTCAATCGAATGCTTGAACAGCGTTCCGAGAAACGCCCCTTGCTTTCAGACTTGAGAGAATCAGGTGCCCTTGAACAGGACGCTGATATTGTCGCGTTCATATACAGGGATGAGGTATATAACAAGGAGGAGAACAATCCCAACAGGGGAAAGGCGGAGATCATCATTGCCAAAAACAGGAACGGCTCTGTTGGAACTGCTCACATGGCATTTTTGGCATCCTATACCCGTTTTGAAGAGCTTGCTCCTGATTCCTATCAATCCTATGAATAGATATCCAGATGCTCATGGTTGTTTTCAACCTGCTTTTACCTGAGCCGCAAAAAGAGACTAATGAAAAAAAACATTGAAAATACCGCCGGCCTTAAAGCCAGCCAGATAAGAGCTCTTGAGAATCTCTATCTGCACAGAACCCCTCCTCAAGAGCTTGTTTCAGAGGTTCAGCTTGATGCCCTTGTGTCTGTTTCCCATGAAATAAGGCGACAGGTCGCCCTTTTGATCAACAGGGACGGCAAAATAGTGCATGTTATTGCAGGAGACGCTCAAGGCATTGTCATACCTGAAACACCAGGATACTCTGCCAGGCCAGGACAGCTCAAGGGGTTAAGATGCATCCATACACATCTTGGCGGAGAGCCTCTTTCAGGTGATGATCTGACTGACCTTGCCCTGCTGAGACTGGATTTCATGGCAGCGATCACCATTAACGAAGATGGTGAACCTGATAAAATATATCCTGCCCATATTCTGCCTTCAGAAGATGGCGAGCCCTATGAAATAATGACTCCCCTGCCTGTCAGATCCCTGTTCATGCCCGCCGTGTCAGTGGATGACCTTTCATTGAATTTCCTGTTTAAGGATTTTACAGGAACTATAATCGCGATTGAATCGGAACTTGCAAGGAACAATGCCCTTTACAAGGCAGGAGCAGGGGACGAGAAGGCACTGTTGATCCATGTGGCAACAGACACAAAAGATTCCAGGGCTTCCCTTGATGAGCTTGAAGAACTTTGCAAGACAAGCTCTATTCTGGTTATAGGTACGGCGATACAGAAGAGAAAGGTGGTTGACCCCAAGTTCGTTGTTGGCAGGGGCAAACTTGCTGAACTTGCAATTCTGGCTATTCAGAAGTACGCATCAATTATGATATTTGACACCGAACTTACCCCTGCCCAGATACGCTCCATTACCGATTTTGTCGAGATGAAGGTTATTGACCGCACCCAACTTATACTTGACATCTTTGCCAGGCGTGCCAAAAGCCGGGAGGGAAAACTTCAGGTGGAGCTTGCACAGCTCAAGTATCTTTTGCCAAGACTCATAACAAGAAACACCGCAATGTCAAGGCTTACCGGAGGCATAGGCGGCAGAGGCCCTGGAGAGACAAAACTTTAGATCAACCGAAGAAGAGTAAGGGATAAAATTGTACATCTTGGAAAGCAGATAGAGCAGATAAGAAAACACAGAAGCCAGCAGAGAGCACAAAGAAACAGGAAACAGGTACCTGTGATCTCGATTGTCGGTTACACCAATGCCGGCAAGTCAACACTGCTCAATACCCTTACCAAAAGCGATATAACAGCGGAAAACAAGTTGTTCGCAACCCTGGACCCCTCAAGCAGGAGACTTAAGTTTCCAAGAGATATTGAGGTGATAATCACAGATACTGTTGGATTTATACAAAATCTTCCGGACGAGCTTATGGAGGCGTTTCATGCAACCCTTGAGGAGCTTGAAGATGCTGATATCCTTCTTCATGTTGTGGATATAAGCAACCCCAGATATGAACAGCAGATGAAGTCTGTGGAGAAAATCATTGAAAAGCTCAAGCTGGATGCCATACCTGTCGTATATGTATTTAACAAGCAGGACAAAATTGATGTGAACGCATTTGATAATCCCTGGCTGCTCAATCAGGGAATACTTGTATCAGCTACAAATCAGGAGACCCTCAAACCGCTGGTAAGCAAGCTTGAAGAGATGGTGACAAAGCATCAGCGGCACGGGTTGGGCCGGACACATTCTTATGAAAGGCATTAAGAAAAAAAAAGATAAAAACAGGAATAAAAAACTGATGGAACCATGAATAAAAAACAGATGGTCACGGATTTTTAGGAGCAGCAGGACGAACATGAAAAAGGGACAAACAAACAGTTGACCATATGGGGGGTATCTATTATATTGATAGTGATGATTTATGATTTTTATCTGAAAGTCTCTTGAGATATCCGTAATTATAAGACTTTCATTTGGCATGGCAGTTTATGTGAAAGTCTTTTAAAATAACCGCAATAATGAGACTTTCATTTTTTGTTGTGCCCATCAGGGCATGGCTGTTATACAAGGAATCACTAAAGTTGAAAGGGCTGAAACAAGATGAAACTTTACCAGAATGACCAGTTTTTGCCGGATGGTGAACTCATTGAAGACTCAAGGGACAGTCTTGATTGTTTCGGTGAATTCAATAAAAACAATATTTTATGCATAAAATACTGTTCTGAATCCATATCATGTGCCATTGAGCACAGCATCAACCCCGGCATTGATATTCTTGAGCATATTCTGACTATGGACATCTATCAGGCCAGAATGAACTGACTCTTGATATCTTGAGCTCTTTTGCCATGATCAGACCTCCTGCAAACTTAGCTTTTCATCCAGTAAAATCAAGGAACAGGATCCGGTTTTGCAGCAGGTCTGTTTTTTTGCGGGCAATGGATAAAGCATGTCAAGGCTCAGACAAATATTTTGCCTGGATTTAATATATTTTCAGGATCAAATACTTTTTTAATCCCCCTCATGATCTCCATTTCACTCTCTCCAACCTCTTTTGGAAGATATTTCATCTTGGTAATCCCGACCCCATGCTCGCCTGTGATGGTTCCCCCAAGTTCAAGTGTATGGCTAAAGAGTTCGTCCATTGCGGATTCGGCAAGCATCTGCTCTTGCGGGTTCTTTTTATGATACATTATGTTGCAGTGGATATTGCCATCACCTGCATGGCCAAAACTTACAATAGAAAGTCCGGTTCTTTTCTGAATATCTTGAATCCTTTTGACCATCTCGGGGATGCGATCAAGAGGCACAACAATATCTTCATTGATCTTGTCCGGTGCCAACCTGAAAAGTGCGGTTGAAAGAGACTTTCTGGCACTCCACAGTTCCGCTGCCTGCTTTTGGCCGGAAGCTATAATCACATCTGCCGCCCCTTTCCTCAAACAAAAACTTTTTACTTTCCCGGCATCCTGTTCCGCAACCATCTGGCTTCCATCAACTTCAATGATCAAAATGGCCTGTATATCACCTGGCACATTAAATCCAAACTGCCCTCTTACGCAGTCAATTGAGGATTTATCAAGAAATTCAACGCATCTTGGTACCACAGATTCCTTGATAATCGCACATACTGTACTTGCGGCCAGATCTATTGCAGGGAAAAGAACCGCCATTGTTTTTACTGATTCCGGCAAGGGAACAAGTTTCAAGGTGGCCTGGGTAACAACAGCAAGGGTTCCTTCGGATCCCACAATCAGGCGGGTCAGATCGTATCCGGCAACCCCTTTTGCCGTTCTGACACCTGTGTGGATAACAGCTCCAGATGGCACGACCGCCTCAAGTCCCATGACATAATCTCTTGTTACGCCATATTTTACTGCCCTGGGTCCTCCTGCACACTCTCCAAGGTTGCCGCCAAGTGTGCAAAAAGCAGAGCTTGCGGGATCAGGTGGATAAAAAAGCCCTTTTTTTTCCACTGCCTTGTGAAACTCGCCGGTCACAACTCCGGGTTCAACCCTTGCTATCAGGTTGTCGCAGTCAATTTCAAGGATGTGGTTCATGCGGCTCATTGCCATCACAATCCCGCCTTGAACTGCAAGAGAGCCTCCTGTCATGCCTGACCCGCTGCCTCTCGGGATAACAGGTACCTTTTCCATGGATGCAAGTTCAAGAATCCTTGAAACCTCAAAAGTGGAGCAGGGAAACACAACCGCGTCAGGCATAAATATCCTGCCGGTTGCATCATAGGCATAACAGCAGAGTTCTTCTGGCTCTTTTGTGGCATTGCCGTTTGTGATCCGGCAAAGGGATTTGTACAGAGAGTCTTTAAAAGCCATGTTTACAATCCTTGCGGGTTTCGTAAAAAGTAAATTTGCCAAAAATCGACGTTCAATAAAATCAACAAGTTATTTTGTTTGCAAATGTCCATTAAAGACTTTTTACGAAACCATCATCCCTTACCATGAAAATCAGAATCAGAATGTATTTTCATGGTAAGGGATGGCCGCAT
>JADFYT010000127.1 GCA_015232935.1 Desulfamplus sp. | reverse complement strand
AGGTTTTCAAAGAGCTTTTTGGCTTTTTTGAAGCATATTTTTGTTGTGAGCTGCTCGCAATCAATGAATCTGCTTCATCATAACTATTCAGGGCAATTCCGGTCTTTAGGGTTTTTACGAGACTATCAAGTTTGGCAACGATTACAATCAGTGTCAGCTTCCAGATTAAGGATGTCCAGAAAGGCATATAAAAAACATGACCAGCGAAAAAAATCCTGTTGAAAAAAAGTTTTCAATTTCGGAAAAGATCAAAATAATTTCCGGCTCCGCCTTTTATCTTGGTTACAGCCCAGTAATGCCCGGAACCTTTGGAGCACTTCCCGGAATTGCCATATATTTTGGATTGTGGCAACTTATGCCTCCCAATTTCCTGAAAATCTCGCTTGTTGCGGTTGTTGTCTTGATAATGCTTCTTAACTATTATCTGACTCCCTGGGCAGTCCGCTACTGGAAGTCAAAAGATCCGTCACAATTTGTTCTTGACGAGATAATAGGATTTTTGTGTGTTCCCGTATTCTACGGTGCCCATGACTTTAACAGAACCGCATTGTTAGGTTTTATTTCATTCAGGATTCTGGACATGATCAAAATCTTTCCGGCAAACTATGTGGACAAGAATGTCAAAGGCTCGACAGGTATTATATTTGACGATGTTATCTCTGCCGGATACGCTTCTTTAATTCTGTTTGTTCTCGACTATATTCAGTTTTGATTAAATTGACAAAAACGCAACGGACTTTTTGCAAAACTGGAGTTGACTCCTTGATTGTACTGGATCAAAAATCAACTGATCAAAAATGAATTTTGCAGCAGGTCTGATATTTACAGAAAGGATAACTATATGGGATACTTTCTTGAAGAACTTTTCGCATCTGTTTCGCTTTTTGCAAATCTATCCAGAGCCAGCAAACAATATCTGTACAACTTGACAGGGTATGATTTACCATGGTTTGATCAGGATGAACTGATTATTGAGCAAGGCTCTGCCAGCACATCATTTTTCATTCTGGTCAAGGGAACCGCAAAAGTTGTCCGCAAGGAAGCACCTGATCAGACGATCGCCATACTGCAACCAGGAGATATATTTGGAGAAATGAGCTATCTTACTGGCAAAAAGCGTTCTGCCAACGTGGTGGCATCCGAACCTCAGGTATTGGCAATGCGTCTTCGCAAGAAACTGATTCAGGAAATGCCTCCGGAAATCCGCGATATAATAAACAACAAACTCATTGAACTGATGGTGCAACGGCTAAATTCAGCAGATAACGAAACTACTCGCCCCTGAGAACTTATCAGGTTCTGTTTTACTGCTCACCCCCAAGAACTGCTCCGGCTCTGTTTTACTGTTCCGGTTCAGTTTTCAAGGCTTATTATTATCATGTCAAAGGCCATTGACATTTGAAATCATAGCATATTTTATTAACTCTTTCCGGTATTTTCCATCCTGACATAAATATTTCTGATTTTTTTTGTTGACATGTTAAAACGTTTGTTTTATTCATTTGTTTAAATCAAGGGTTTTCATGCAACCTGAAATAGAAATACCGCACGGTGTCCTTCATATCACCCTAAACTGGCATGGCCGTTTTTTTTGCACGGCCACCCCGAATCATGAAAATCAGAATATATTTTCATGGTAAAAGTAGTTGGCTTTTTTTTGAGGAACTCCGTTGATGTCAATCGCCAAACACAGGATGCCCACTTCACTTACAGGGAGTTTGAATTTAACGCCATGAACATAACACCACCGGCTATTGAAGCGTCAGCTCTTACCAAAAAATTCGGAGATGTTATTGCTGTTGACAATTTGAGCTTCCAGGTAAACCCGGGTGAGATTTTTGGTCTGGTAGGCCCTGACGGAGCGGGAAAATCAACAACCCTTCGCATGCTCTCCAGCATAATGGATCCAACATCAGGATCTGCTGCCATCGCTGGTTACGATGTCATAACAGAGGCTTCCCTGGTAAAGGATCATCTTGCGTACATGAGCCAGAAATTTGGCCTCTATCCTGATCTTTCCGTAATGGAAAACATCAATTTCTATGCTGACCTTTACGGGGTCTCCAGAAAAGGACGGGAGACAAAAATAGATGAGCTTCTGAATTTCAGCCAGATGAGACCATTCAAAAAACGAAGAGCTGCAAATCTTTCAGGCGGAATGAAACAAAAACTTCAGCTTGTATGTGCCCTGATCCACACTCCTCGGGTTCTTCTTTTAGATGAGCCTACAAATGGCGTTGATCCTGTCAGCAGAAGGGATTTTTGGAAAATACTTTATCGCCTGTTAAAAGAGAATGTCTCGATTCTTGTCACCACAGCCTATCTTGATGAAGCTGAACGGTGTGACCGTATTGGACTGATTGATCATGGCAAAATGGTTGCGGTCGGCAATATGGGTGAAATCAGAAGATTGATGAATGGCAGGATTCTCTCCATAAGAAGCCCAAAGGCAAGATTGATAAACCGGATTTTACGCGGCAGAAGAAATATGAACAACAAAGGTTTTGTTAACGTGAATCTGTTTGGAGACAGGGTTCATGTCGTCTCTTCTGATATTGTAAAGACGGAGCTCTATTGCAGACAATTTTTGGATAACGCGGCTATTGAATACAAGGAGATGAAAGAGATTACCCCAAGCCTTGAGGATGTGTTTGTAAATATTCTCAATAAGGACACCCTTATCAATAGTGACGCAAGACTCGAATTATCGCAAGCAGATCAAATCACCGCAATCAGTGAAATACCCATAACCAGTGAATCAACCACAAGCAGAGGATTAACCGCAAGCAGGGAATTAACCGCAGTGGATGAATCACTGGCGGTAACAGTTGAGAATCTTACCCGCCGTTTCGGGGATTTCACAGCAGTTAACAACATAAGTTTCAATGTTCCCAGGGGGCAGATATTTGGTTTTCTAGGTCCTAACGGTGCTGGAAAAAGCACCACTATTCGCATGCTGTGCGGTCTTCTTGAGCCCACTGAAGGGGATGGCACCGTTGCGGGCTTTAACGTGAAAAAACAGTCAGAAGAGATAAAGCAGCATATAGGATACATGAGCCAGAAATTCTCCCTTTATGAGGATTTGACTGTTGAGGAGAACATAAATTTTTACGGCGGAATATATGGATTGAAGGGCAAAAGGCTTGATACAAGAAAAGAGTGGGCAATTGATATGGCAGGTCTCAAGGATCACCGTAAAAGCCTCACAAAAATACTGAGCGGAGGCTGGAAACAGCGTCTTGCCCTTGCATGTGCGATTCTTCATGAACCGCCCATTATCTTTCTGGATGAGCCGACAAGCGGGGTTGACCCTATCAGCAGAAGAGCGTTCTGGGATCTGATCTACGAGATGGCAGAGCGTGCTATCACCATATTTGTCACAACTCATTATATGGATGAGGCAGAATACTGTGACCGGATCGCACTGATTTACGGCGGTGAGATGATTGCGATGGGAACTCCAATGGAGCTTAAAACAAGACTCATGAATCAAAGAAAAGCTAAAAATAGAGAACATAAAAACGTGAATATAGAACATGATACGGCCAGCATGAAAGATAAAGTTATCACTGCAGAAGACAAGATTACCGGGACAGGGCATAAAACTGCCGACATGGAACATAGAGCCGCTGATATTGAAAATAGAGATATAGATATTGTTCCAAATATGGAGGATGTTTTTGTCTCCCTGATTGAAGAGGTTGATCAGAGAAAAACTGTCAAATAATAAGGTTTGAAATATGTCGAAAAACACCATGACAACAAGGGAGCGAATTATTGAAGTGGCCGGGGATATATTTGGAATGGATGGCTTTAAGGCCGCCACCATCAGAAAAATTGCCGAAGCCGCCAATGCCAATGTCGCGTCAATAAACTACTATTTCCGGGACAAGGAGGGGCTTTATGCCGAGGTGCTTGAACAGCTTTTTGCGTATGGTTTCAAAAAATTCCCGGCAGATATGGGAATCAATATCAACAGTTCTGCGGAAGACAGACTCAAGGCTTTTATCAGAGGCATGTTTTTCAGGCTCATGAGCAGTGACGGATGGGGTGGTATCTCCGGGAAGGCCAGATTGCTAGCAAGAGAACTTATGGAGCCGACACCTGCTTTTGAGAGTACAATTGAAAAGTACATCAAGCCCCACAAGGAGATTCTTGTCTCTATCCTCGCTGACCTGACATGGCCTGATGTTGGAGTGGACAAACTTCTTCTTTGTTCCATAAGCATTATCGGCCAATGCATCTACTACGCATTTGCCACACCGGTTATTCAACGGATCGCGCCGGAGTTCATTCCTGTCGAAGAAAATCTCGAACGTCTTGCCGACCATGTGTACACTTTTTCTATTGGCGGCATAAGAGCCATAAAGGAGGTCTCATGAAAAAACGACTGCGAATTATCATTGTCCTTATCTTGCTGATAGCCACGGGTTCTGTGCTTTACTCTCGTTTTAATCCCAAGAAGGACAGTGGCAGACTTATGGTTTCAGGTACCATAGAAGCCACAGAAACCCGGTTGAGTTTCAGAATTCCAGGCGTTGTTTCAGAACGTTTTGTGGATGAAGGAGACAGTGTAAAAAAGGGTCAGGTGATAGCCACAATGGACAGGACAGATCAGCAGATTGCTGTCGCCAGGGCAGAAGGGGTTTTGGCTAACGCACGGGCACTGCTTGCAGAACTGGAATCAGGAAGCAGAGTCCAGGAGATTGAGATCTCCCGTGCCCGTGTGCTTCAGGCAACCTATCTTCTTGCCGACCTTCAAAAAGGGAGCCGATCCCAGGAGATTGAAAGTGCAAAGGCCGAGCTTGACAGTGCCCTGTCAGGTGCAAAAACAGCCGCAATCCAGCTTAATCAGGCAAAGGCCGACTTTGACAGATATAATACTCTTTACAAAAAAAATGGTGTAAGCCAGCGGGATTACGAGCACTATAAAACCCAGTACGAGACCGCAAAAAACAGGGTTCTTGAGACAGACGCACGGGTCAAAGCTGTTCGACAGGCATTGAGTCTTAAAGTTGAAGGAACTCGGGAAGAGCAGATAAAAAGAGCCAGTGCAGCTCTTGAACAGGCTCAGGCAGAATATGATCTTGTAAAAACAGGCCCCAGAAAAGAGCGGATTGAACAGGCCAAAGCTCAGGTAAAAATCGCTCAGGAGAGCCTGAATCAGGCAAAGCAGCAGCTTCTTTATACTGAACTAAAATCTCCGGCTGACGCAATTGTATTGAGTAAATCCGCAGAACCCGGGGAGTACCTTAACCCGTCATCTCCTGTTGTCTCGATTGGTGATCTAAGTCACCCCTGGCTTCGGGCATATGTAAATGAGCTTGATCTTGGCAGGATATCTCTTAATGACAAGATGGTCGTGACCACAGACGCCTTTCCGGACAGACAATTTCAAGGCAGTGTACGCTTTATAAGCGGCGAGGCCGAGTTTACTCCCAAGTCTGTACAGACTTTTGAGGAGCGGGTAAAACTTGTGTACAGGATTCGGATTGACCTTGAGAATCCTTATCTTCTCTTGAAACCCGGCATGCCGGCAGATGCGGTCATTCCATGAATATCCAAAGACTTGGTGCAGTTGCCAGAAAAGAGTTTATCCATGTCATGCGGGACTGGAGAAGCCTGTTCCTTGCTCTTGCCATTCCCGTTATCCTGATTCTTCTTTATGGCTATGCCCTTACTCTGGATCTTCGCAATGTGCCAACCGTGATATGGGATCAGTCCAGAACCAATGTGAGCCGTGATATTTTAAGCCTTTTTCAGGGATCACCCTACTTCTCCATTACAGGTTACAGTAACAGCTACCGCGACATTCAGCATGAGCTTGACACAGGTAGAGCAATGATCGCCATTGTAATACCCTCTGATTTTGCACAAAAAGTAAAGGCCGGCAAACAGGTTGCAATTCAGATAATAGCAGATGGCAGCGATGCCAATACATCACGACTTGCAATGGGATATGCCTCAAGTGTGGGTATGATCTTTGCAACCAATGTCGTTGCAAAACAGATGGCCATCAAGGGGAAGATGGACATGCTTGATACGGATCAGACAGCTCAAGCAAGCAGGGCAAGCCAGTCAGCCAGACTGGTTCAGCCTGTGGATCTGGTACAGCGATCCTGGTACAACCCGGATCTCAGAAGCCAGAATGTTCTTGTCCCCGGCATAATCGCCCTTGTGATGATCGTGGTTGCAGCAATGCTGACCAGCGTAACTATCGCTCGTGAGTGGGAAACCGGAACCATGGAGCAGCTTGTAAGCACACCTCTTAGGGGGCCGGAACTTATAATAGGCAAGGTGATACCCTATTTTATCATCGGCATGACAGACGTTGCTATTGCCGTTGCAATGGGCAAATGGATCTTCAATGTTCCGATTGTCGGCAATGCAGGACTTCTCTTTGCAATGTCCGCTCTGTTTCTCACCGGAGCTCTCTTTTTCGGCATGACTTTAAGCATCACGCTAAAGTCACAAGTCCTGGCAAGTCAGATCGCAATTGTAGCGGGATTTTTGCCAACACTTATATTAAGCGGATTTGTCTTTGCCATTGAAAACATGCCAATGCCGATTCAGTGCATCACTTTTATTGTTCCGGCAAGATATTTTATTGCCATTCTGCGTGGAATATACCTTAAGGGAATCGGGCTTGAGATCCTCTGGATTGACGCTCTGTTTTTAGGTGTTTATACGTTGATCATGATTGTCAGGGCACACAGGAAATTCAGATTCAAACTGGAGTAGCTCAAACTGGAGTAGTCCCACTGTGTTTAATTTACCGTGAAAACACATTATGGTTTTCATGCTTGGGGGTGGCCGGCTTCCCATCCGACCATGTTCGTTTAGAATATATTTTA
>JADFYT010000126.1 GCA_015232935.1 Desulfamplus sp. | reverse complement strand
CAATCCTCAATTCAATCGTGAAACAATTGAAGCTCAATTAAAAAAAAATGGTATTCAATATGTCTATCTTGGGAAGGAATTGGGTCCACGGAGTGATGATCCTCAATGTTATAAAAATGGAAAGGCGGCATATAATTTAATTGCGGATACCGTTTTTTTTAGAGAAGGCTTGAACCGGCTAAAAAAGGGAATAGAAAAATATAGAATCGCCTTGATGTGTTCAGAAAAAGATCCCATCACCTGTCATAGAATGATTTTGATCTGCAGGAAAGTTCGGGACAACGATATCCAAATACATCATATCCTGGACAATGGTGAACTTGAATCAAATAAGGAGGCTGAAAAAAGATTGATGAGTGTCCTCAAAATACCCGAACTCACTCTCTTTGACGATCCTGAAACACTTATCAACCAAGCTTATGATATCCAAAGTGAAAAAATCGCATTCAGTTTAAAAAGCAATGACTAACGTCTCATCCAAAAAAGATTTAGGAATTATAGTTTTCCAGACAATTCGACTGGTGGAAATGCCGCCTTAGACTGCTGGCAAAGGGTTTATATTACCAAAAGAGTTTTCTGGAAATCTATAGTCCGAAACAGGATGCCCATTTTAAAATCTATATACACCGTCCTTCAAAGTCGGAATATTCTGAAATGAGCAAGTTATATAAAACCGATTCCTTAGGTATATTGGGGTCAGTATGAATATTTACACCATTGGATTCACAAAAAAAAAAGCAGAATACTTTTTCAATGCATTAAAAAACTCAGGCGTTAAACGGATTGTCGATGTCAGATTGAATAATGTGTCTCAATTAGCAGGCTTTGCAAAAAAAGATGATCTGAAATATTTTCTGAAAACGATTTGTGATATTGAATATATACACTTCCCTGAATTAGCACCTGACAAAGAGATACTGGATACTTTCAAGAAAAAAAAAGGTGATTGGGAAACTTATCAGGACTTATTTAATAAGTTAATAAAAGAAAGACAAGTTGATAAAAAATATTCAGGGATAATTTTGGACGGTGATTGTTTTATGTGCAGTGAGGACAAACCTGACAATTGTCACCGGAGGCTTGTCCTGGAATATTTGCAAAAATGCTGGGGCGAAATTACAGTCAGGCATATTTTATAAACTGAACGCGATGTGCTCAGGATGGCCGTAAATGGATAATGTACGCTCAACCACACCCTCCTCCGGAACCGCTGCATCCTCCAGAAGCACACGATTTGCGTTTCCCTTTGAGTCGGGAAGTCTCTTGTCCTTCATAGACCAAAGGCAGGGCATCTTCAATAAACCCTGATGCCTCGACAGGCTCAATGCCTGATTTCATAAGAATGTCAAACGGATTCTGACCTATGGCACTGACCAATACTGCACGGCAATCCGCAAGAATCCTTGCAAGTTCATGCCACCTTTTTATACCTCCCCCATTAGCCGCAGCTTCACGCTCTTCCACAAATCTGTAAGTACCTTCACGGGCTTCCCAGATATGAAATGACCTTGCCTCACCAAGGTGCTGATTGATCAAAATCCCTTCTATAGTTGCTACAGCCACATAGGGTCGCTTCGTTCCGAACGGAATCTCGATTTTTGAACATGAGGATAGACACCCCCTGAACTCTTCTGTCCTGTCGTCATCAAGAAGACCTGCGGCATCTGCCCGGCAGCGCGTGCAGTGACGCATCTGCGGAAGATATTTTTCTGCCATTTTCTGGATATTTTTGATTGTCTCTTTGTCCGGCTGTGCTATCCTCCCAAAAGGAGTGTTCACGTTTGGAAACATCGCCATGCAGTTAAAGAGATCTGCCCCAAGGTCTTTCATTTTTGCTGCTACAGCCTCAATATGGTGATCATTTATGCCAGGGATGACAATACAGTTTATCTTTACTGTTATCCCGACCGCCTTTAGCCTGACAATTGCATCTATCTGCCTTTCAAGAAGCAATTGTGCTCCTTGAATCCCTCTGTAAATAACATTGTTGTCGCTTACCCAGCTGTAGATCTCTTTGCCTGTTTCAGGATCAACAGTGCATACAGTAATGGTAACATGAGAGACCTCAATTTGTGCAAGATCGTCAATATAAGGGCCTATCCCCATTCCGTTTGACGATACACAAAGCAGAGTCTCCGGATAGTTCTTACGAATCAGACGCAGTGTCTCCATTGTATTTTCCGGATTCGCAAATGGATCACCAGGGCCTGCTATACCGGCTACCGAGATGCGGGGCTCTTTTTCAAGAACTTTTCCCATGTAAATATTGGCCTGCTCGGGACTGAGAAGATTACTTGTAACACCTGGACGTGACTCGTTCACGCAGTCATATTTACGGTCGCAGAAATTGCATTTTATATTGCATCTTGGTGCAACCGGAAGATGTACCCTGCCATATTTGCCTTTTGCTTCCGGATTGAAGCATGGATGTCGATCGTAATCCTTGATAGTGTAAGTATTCATGTTGATATCCTGTAGTAAGAATCTGCATATCGCCCCTGAGCTAAAACTCCGGGCTAATTTGTACCCAAGCCTCCTTAAGGGGGCTTGCTTACCTGAGCCGATGGCTTCAGCCTGCGGCTGTAAAATTGCTGTGCAGCTCAGGTCAACAGCATGGGATAGTATGGGAGAAGGTCACATAGAGCTGGAGAAAGGTCACATATAGCTATAGCCTATTGGCGAATCATCCTGTTTTTTTGCGATTATGGTATTTGTGATGGTATCGAAAAGCATCTGGGCTCCGTGATAACCAAGATGAAGTATTCTCTGGCCTCCCATGCGATCATGAACAGGAAAGCCTACCCTGATCAGAGGTACTCCAATCTTTCTTGCAAAGGTATAACCCTTGCTGTGGCCAACCAGAAGATCAATATTGAGGCTCTCTGCTCTCTCTTCAATGTCATAGAAATCAACATTTTCGTAAACTTCAGCCATTGGAGAGATACCGTCGAGCACACCTGCAATAGCCCTGGCCAACTCACCGCTTTTGCCGCCAGAGGCACAAAGAACCGGCTGAACACCTGTTTCTGCAAGAAATGAGGTCAACCCTACAACAAGATCCTCTTCTCCATATACAACCGCCCTTTTACCGGAGAGATATTTATGACCATCCACCATTGCATCAACAAGTCTGCCTCTTGCTGATTTATAGCGTGAGGGAATCCCTGTTTTGCTTATCTGTGCAAGTTTATCCATAAGCCTGTCAGTCTCCCTGATGCCGATCGGCAGAGCAGTCCTGTAAAGAGGAGTGCCATACATTTTTTCAAGAGATCTTCCGGCTGACTCTTTTGGCAGGGTTGAACCGCACTCTATTGTTATTTTTGCTCCTCCCATCTTTTTTATATCTTTAATCAGGGTACCGCCTGCAGGGATCAACGGATAGTCGTTCAACGCCTCTCCATCAAGGGATTCCGAGTAATCAGGAAAAAGGGTAAAATCTATTTTAAAATCTGCAAGAAGCTCCTTGAGATAACGAAGATCAGCAGCAGAGACAAAGCCTGGCATGAAGTTCACTGTCCCGCGGGTTAAAGGATCAGCATCATTGCCTGAATCAAGAGACTCATCAGGCAAAACAGGCTCTGTCAGTTGTTCGACTACAGCTTTAAGTGCAGCATGAAACCCCTCCATGTGAGTGCCTGAGTAACTTGGGGTAGATACATATATAATACGGGGATGCTCATCTTTATATTTATGAGCCTTATATTTATTCGACACCGGTTTTTCACATATAGAAAGATCTTCATTGATACAAGGAGTTTTACCTTCATCAGATTCCACATCCACGCAAGAGATCGTATTTTTATGAAACTCAGCCTCATATTCGCTGATGATTCTCTTTACATCGTCACCAATTGTCTCGGTAAGACAGGTTGTGGCAACTCCTATCAGCTTTGGGGCATACTTTTTAGTGACATTATTCAGACCAAGTTTGAGATTGGCAGATCCTCCGTAAACCGCGTGTTTTTCACCAAGAGAGGAGGATGCGATATCAATAGGTTCGTTGAAGTGGCTGATAATATAGCGTCTCATATAGGTTGCACAACCTTGAGAGCCGTGAAGGAACGGGACAGTTCCCTCAATGCCGCGGAACGCAAGACTTGCTCCGAGCGGTTTACAAAGTTTGCAGGCATTGGTTGTTGATGTGTAAGGTGGCATATTGCTCATGATTTTTCTCCTTCTCTTCTTCGCGGGACGAACCTCCAGACAGGACTCATCACAGAATTGTAAACCTCTTTTGCAAAGTTCAGCATCCCCTGAAATCCCGCAAGCATCTCTTTACGTTCATGGTTATGATCACAGAAAGCAACTCCAAGTTTGTAAGCTATAGGCCTCTCTTTGACTCCGCCGACAAATATATCGACATCTTTTTCTTTCAGGAATGAAGAGAGCTCAAGAGGGTTGGAGTCATCGACAATAATTGTCCCTTCATCAGTTATCTCCTGCAGCTCTTCGTAATCCTCGGCAGTGCCTGTCTGGGAACCGACCATCACCACATTCATCCCTATCAGCCGGAAAGCCTTTACAAGCGAGAATGCCTTGAAAGCCCCTCCTACATAGATTGCAGCCTTTTTACCCTTTAGTTCTGCTTTGTATCTGTTGAGTTCAGGCATTATCCTTGCGATCTCTTCACGGACTAACAGTTTGGCTTTTTCCATCACAAGAGGGTCTTTAAAAAATCTTGCCACTTCGTAAAGTGCCTCTGCCATATCTTCAATACCAAAATACGAGACACGGATTGAAGGGATAGCAAACCTCTCTTTCATCATGTTGGCAAGTTCCATGGTAGCACCGGAACATTGAACCACATTAAGAGCTGCACCATGAGCACGCTTGATATCATTGATCCTTCCATCTCCTGTGATTCTGGCTACAACTTCAACACCAATCCTGTTGAGATAGTCCTGAATCAGCCATATCTCCCCTGCAAGGTTGAAATCGCCGAGAATATTGATGCTGTAGCGTGAGATACCACTTGTATCGCCTGTTCCGACCAACTGCGACATCGCATTGCAGGCAGCCTGATACCCTTCCCTTTTATTGCCCTTGAATCCCTCTGACATGACCGGAAGAACAGGTATTCCCTTTTCATCGCCAACCCTTTTGCACACCGCTCCCATATCATCTCCGATAATTCCTACAATACATGTCGAATAGACAAATGCGGCTTTGGGCTGATGGCGGTCTATAAGCTCAACAAGGGCATTATAGAGCTTCTTTTCACCGCCGAAAATAACATCCATCTCCTGGAGATCTGTTGAAAAGGATAGCCGATGCAGCTCAGGGCCTGATGAGAGGGCACCGCGGATATCCCATGTGTAAACCGCGCAGCCGATTGGCCCATGCACCAGATGAAGGGCGTCAGCTATAGGATAAAGCACTACTCTTGAACCGCAAAACACGCATGCTCTCTGGCTTACCGCACCAGCAAGACTCTCTTTGTTGCACTCCATCGTAAAAGGCGTTTTCCCCTTGCGGTGTATCTGATTTTTTCTGTCCTGTAAAAAAGCTGCAGCTTTCATCTTCCGGTTTCCTTCCATGTTTAACGACAATTGGCGAAAATTGCAGTGATAAGATTTGACAACCTTTATAACGTTGTCAAATCCTAAAAAAATTTTCCTGACCATTTACTAAAAATATATATTAAAATGAAACCTAACAAGGTAGAATTACGATATGAGATTTTCCTTTAGAGGTTTTCCATCTTCAATACCGTCCAGAACAGCATCAATAATACTTTTGCTGTCCACGCCCCTGAACCACCAGTTATCTGGTTGAACCACCATTACAGGGCCTGCTTCGCACTGTTTGAGGCAACCTGTTGCCACAACCTGTATATCAAGGCCTCGATCTAAAATTTCCTCTTCAATATACTGTAAAAAACCATCTGTCTGTTTATGGCAGATACCTTTGGATTCACCTTTGGCTCTGAAACTCTGACAGACAAGTATCTGCTTTTCCGGGATAGCCATTTTAAATACTCCTTTTATTTTTAAAGGTTACTTCTTCCTCTTTTTCCCGCCACCATAGAGAGCGTCAACCGTAACTTCTATATTCCCTTCTATCATAAGAGTCCTGATCCCCTCGCCTGCCAGCACTTTACGGGGATTTTCACCAGCGTTTGATGTCAGAATGGCAAAGCAATCTTTCAGTTTCCCTGCAAGAGCAAGCCACCGTTGTGCACCACTGCCCGATTCAGGAGCAGGTCGTGTTTCAAGAAGAGAGACCAGCCCGTCTGCTCTCGGTCCATAAATCAGTATCTGTCTTGCCTGACCCAGATGGAGATCAACATCAATGCCATTGGCACTGACAACCGCTATATTTGGTCTCATTTTTGTTGGTTTAAACAGTCTTGCCGGTTCAGGCATATTTCCTGTCCCTGAATCATTTGTCGCCACATTACTTACGGTCGGAAATTCACAAACAGTTCCTGTTGTAATCTCTTTTAATGTAATATGCCTTGAACAGACTCTTCGAGCCTCTTCCATCATCGCTTCATCAGGATATTGCAGGAAAATTTCGGCACCTTCTTCCTGACGGTAAGGTTCTATCACCATATCTTTTGCACCCAGTTGAGCCATTACCCTTGCTATCTCTTCAACATGATCTTCGTTGTTGTCAGGATAAAGTGTGGTGATAACCGTTACGGAAATTCCGGTATTATTAAAGGCTCTTAATGCTTTTTTCTGCTCCTGAAGAAGGCGAGTTGCTGCTTCTTCATTTTTCAATGTCTTGCGTCCCGGACGTATCCATGCATAGAGCTTTTCAAGATAGGCCGTGTTAACAGCATTAACCACCAGATCAATCTGGCGTACTCCTGCCGTATGAAGCCTGGCAGCATATTGTTCTCCCTCTATTCCAAGAGTTCTGACAGAAATATCAATTTCGGGATATCTGGTATGTACCGCATCTGCTGCT
>JADFYT010000125.1 GCA_015232935.1 Desulfamplus sp. | reverse complement strand
CTATCTAACCCTGCCAACCGGAGCAAGGTAGATGGTGAACTCCTCATCTCCATCCACCCCGAGAAGCTGGTCGCATGTATCCTGATCATAAGCTGCTATGGCACAGGTTCCCAATCCAATAGATGTGCAGGCAAGATACAGATTCTGGCAAAGATGGCCAGCATCAATGGCAATGACCTTGTGAGCCGCCAGATCATAACGCCACTCCATCCTTGACGGAATTGCTGTCCAGAATAAAGTGACCGCCGCGGAGGCTATAAATCCTTGTCCAAGAGCTGCGGACGCGGCTTTATATCCGATGTCAGGATCAACAGTCAGTTGTGCCAGATGTCCATCAAATGGCAAGTAGCGATATAGGCCGGAAGACGTGCCATCTATCCTGCTGACCGCAAGATATGTCTCAAAAGAGTGTCGTGCTCCGGCAGAGGGAACTGTCCGCAACGCACAGGATGGATGCAATACATTCCTGACCCCCTGGGTCGCCCAGAGAAGGGCTGACAACTCCTGAAGAGTCAAGGAGCCAGCCGTGTAATTCCTTATGCTTGAGCGTTTCATGACAGCTTCTCCAAGTGGCATTGTGCAAAGCCTTGTCAATGAGGTGGCACCATCGGGAATATCAACGCGAACAATGTCAGACGCACATGGTTTCTGCAAGGGGGGAGCGGGCAGATTTCTGCTCTGGGCTGTCCTGGAAAAATCGATCTGTTGACGGACAGTATCTTTGAGAAAAAACCTGTTACTATGAAAACGGTTATCAGCGACCATAGAGATTCTCCTTATTCCGGCGTTCTTGCATATCTCACCAGGCATTGATGGCCGTGAAGCCATGATTTTATAAAAAATTGCGGATTGTCATGTAGTAGATGCCCTGACATCAGGAAATCTGGCAATCAGAATAATACTTATCACAGGAATCAATGCGATATAGAATAAAACAGATTCTATAGAGTATATATCAGCAAGTTTTCCGACCAGTGGAGACGCGAGTCCCCCAAGACCATATGCAAGCCCCATCATAAGGCTTGAGACCATTGACCGCCCCTTTGGTGCAAGAGTCTGGGCCATTGCGACCCCAAGAGGAAGGGATGCCAGCACAAAGAATCCCGCAATAAAAGCTCCTCCATAGACCCATTTTCCGGGAAGCCAGAGATAAATCAGCATAGCCGGAACAGTCAGGATATTGGTAACGGCAAATATTTTTTTATAACCCGTCTTATCTGATGAATAGCCTGCCCACAATCCGCTGATTGTGCCGGCAATTATAAAAATGGCTACAATAACTCCAACAGAGACAAGGTTATGACCGTTATTGGCAAGATGAATCGGCATGAATGTCATGTATGACTGTGCTATCACTGACCTCAATACCATAACCATCCAGATAAGGGCAATAGGCTTCCAGACATCACCGATACTCTCCTTTAAAGAGCCTATAAAACCGGTGTTTTTAAACCCTTCGCTGATTGGCATGGGAATATAGGCAAGACAGAAAAGAAAGGATGCCAATCCTATAAACATGGTAAGAGGCATCCTTTCAAGTCCGAAAGAGGCGACATACCATGATATAAATACCGGTCCTACACCAAAAGCAAGTGTTCCGCCTGTGTTGAATATAGAGAGAGCAAACCCCTTTTTGGCCCCGCTGTAAAGAGGTACCATGCCTGTTACAGAAGGGTGGAACATTGAGGAGCCGATAGAGCCTATGGCCAGAACCAGCATCAGAAGATAGTAGTTTGGCATGATACCTGACAAGGGGATAAAGATAATGGTACAAAGAAGACCGCAGAAGATAAAAGCCCTTGTCTGATACCGGTCTGCAAGATACCCGACACAGGGCTGGATAACAAATGATAGCATCCTCACCAGGCCGGTCATGAATCCCACCTGGGCAAGAGATAGTGAAAGTTTGTCCACAAATACAGGCATCAGGGGACTTGAGAACGAGCTGTAAAAATCTCCGGTAAAGTGAACCAGGGTCAGAGCAAAAATGATATTCATATTCACTCTTCTCTCATCTTTGGCTGTGGTTACAGTACTTATATTGTCTGTTTCTGTTATTGTCTGCATAGGTATTGCCTGTATCAGTTATAGCTCCTGTTGTCTGGTTGATTTATATCATATCCTGCTGGTCGATGTTTACTCCACAGATGTTTACTCCAAATAAAATCAACGTATATAAGTAATGCTCAGTTTTTCAGACTGTGAATGGGTGCGGGAATCCTGCCGCCGCGGGTCAAAAAGGTGTCTCTGTTTGTGGCATGAGGTACATTCATGATTGCTGCCTCCCCAAGAAGCCCTCCAAAACTTACCTTGTCTCCGGCTTTTTTTCCGGGCACGGGAATGATCCTTGTGGCTGTTGTCTTGTTGTTAATCATGCCGATTGCCATCTCGTCAACAATAATGCCCGCAAGAGTCTCTTCCGATATATCCCCTGGCACCGGAACCATATCAAGTCCAACAGAGCAGACACATGTCATGGCTTCGAGTTTTTCGATTGTAAGATAGCCTCCAGCCGCTGCCTCGGCAATATTGAGATCTTCGCTTACCGGTATGAACGCACCGCTTAATCCCCCTACATGGGAGCTTGCAAAAGCACCACCTTTTTTGACCGCGTCATTGAGCATTGCCAGAGCCGCTGTAGAACCAGGAACCCCTATGCTTGTCAAGCCCAGAGTCTGGAATATCTCTCCAATGCTGTCCCCTACTGTCGGGGTAGGTGCCAAGGACAGATCCACAACACCAAACCTGATATTCAGATTTTTGGCAACTTCGCGTCCAATAAGCTCCCCTACCCTTGTAACCTTGCAAGCCGTATTTTTTATTATCTCGGCAATTTCACCCAGGCCCAGGCCAGGAGAGTTTTCAAGCCCTCTCTCAATCGCTTTTTTTACAACGCCAGGCCCGCTTACCCCTACATTGATAACAGCGTCCGCCTCCCCCACTCCAAGATAAGCTCCAGCCATAAAAGGCATATCTTGAGGAATATTTGCAAATACACAGAGTTTTGCACAGGCAAGCCCGTCATCAGCAGCAGATAAAGCAGCAGCTTTCTTGATTGCACGGGATATATCAAGAACCGCATCCATATTGATGCCTGAACGGGTACTTGCCACATTTACCGACGCACAAATCCTTTGTGTCCGGGCAAGAGCCTCGGGAAGTGCTTCAATCAAGGCACGGTCACCGTTAGCGATACCCTTCTCTACAAGAGCTGAAAATCCACCAAGAAAGTCGATATTAACCTCTCTTGCAATATCATTGAGAGTCAGGGCAATCTCCACCATCTGGGAGGCGGAAAATGGTGCCCCTACAAGAGCGACAGGGCTTATGGATATACGCTTGTTCACCACGGATATGCCATATTTTTCACCAACAGCGTCACACATGCTGACAAGATTTGAGGCATTTTTGATAATTTTGGAGCGGATATTGTTTTTAAAGACATCAAGATCGTGGCTTATGCAGTCAAAAAGGCTTATACCAAGGGTGACGGCACGCACATCAAGATGTTCATTTTTGACCATCTCTATAGTAGAGATGATTTCCTGCGAGTTAAACATTTTATATATTCCGTTGTTTTAATTTTACTTTGTAATGTTTCAATTAATATCTTTACCATGAAAATGCATCCTGATTTTCATGATTTGGGGTAATACAACAGCCGTCAAGATTTTATATCTTGTTAATTGTTTCAAATATGTTTTTATGCTGGATACTTATGTCAAGTCCAAGCTCTGCCGCCTTCTGCCTGAGACTTTGAAAGAGTCCGGCCTGATCCGTATCAGAAGTTATGGCTATCTGATAGGACATTATATTGGCTGTCGGCTCGTCACCACCTTTAAAGATTGCGGTCAGGTTGGTTACGTTAACATTGTACGAGGCAATGATTTCCGTAAAGCGTGCCACAAGTCCCTTCTGGTCAGGGCCTATTGTTGTAAAGAGAAATATCTCTTCATTCACCTTGTTATTGCCGTTAGCCTTGTTTTCAACTACATCGGCATGAATTTTAAGATTCTGGCCTTCAAGATCTTTTTCAAGCTGATGATGTATATTATCAATAGCAAGATCTGCTGGATGGTCAACAATAAAAAATCCCGCGAACTGGTTCTGCAGGATCATCTGGTTGACATTTTGAAGATTGCAGTCCATCTGATAAAGGCTCTTTGAGACAGATGCGATAATACCCGGCCTGTCTTTGCCAAGGACTGTTATGATGATTTTATTCATAAAAACACTTAGTCTCCCGAGATATATTAAACAGGCATGTCCTTGTTTTTGGACACCCCGAACCATGAAAATCAGATTGCATTTTCATCATAAAATAAAAAGAACTTCTAATATAATATTCCTGGGCTCAGGTAAACTTAAATTTATCATATACAGCAATTCTGATTTTAAAGACGCTCGTACTTAATCTTATACAGCCGAATGACAAATCGCACAGCTGAATGCAGCAAAGTCCACAACTGTTTTATTACAGCCGGCTTCAGCCAACTGTCGTTTAATTTTTATAGAGCATGGCTATAGCCTGAGAAACACCGCACTCATTATTTGAAGCAACTACCACGAATGTTTCCTTGAATGTCTCTGGAGCATTATCTACCACAAAACCCTGCCCTGCCCAGTGAAGCATATCCAGATCATTGTAGTCATTGCCAATAGAGATAACATTCTGTCTTTCAATGCAAAGCATCTGTGCAAGCCACGACACAGCCTTGCTCTTGGAGACAGACCTGTTAAAAACCTCAATCCAGATGGATCGGCCATCTAAAGGAGACGTGGCTCTTATCACACTGTAATCTGCCAGATATTGCTCTACCATGTCGGCTGTCCTGTGTCCGCAGTCAGAGGGGACAATTGCAAGAACTTCGGTTGATTGCCCAAATTCCCGTATCTCCTCCTGATAATCTATTTTTGTACAAAAATCTTTGTAAAGTTCGATGCGGGACGCAAAATCAGGATTCCGGCTTTCACTTTGCTGTCTGTATATGCAATACGGGGTATCAGGTACCGGCCTGTGAATCATGTAATCCAGATCAAGGGTATCAAGATAATCTGTAATACGGATCACATCCTCTGAATTCAATGAATAGCTGTTTATAATGTTGCCGCTTTCGCACTCCATTATGCCGGCTCCTGTTGAAAATACAACATAGTCAACCGGAAGATCTTTACAGGATCGATCAAAGCCCATTTTTTCCACAGCTTTCTGAAAAGAGTAGAGAGATCGTCCGGTTGCAAAAGACCTGACAATACCAATTTCGCCAAGGTATTCAAGGGCATCAAGATCCATGTTATCTATCCTTTTGTCATCAGTGAACAAGGTGCCATCAAGATCAGTGACAAACATTCTTCTCATAATTGCTCCTTTTCAAGACTCTTCGAGTGCCTTAAACAAGTTTTCTGCAACATTGCGTGAGATGCCCGGGAAAGCTGCAAGTTCTTCAACAGTTGCCTTTTTCATGGCACTTATTCCCTTGAAGTGGTTGAGCAACATGGCCTTTCTTTTCTTTCCGATACCCGAAACACTGTCTAATAAAGATGCCTCAGCACGAACAGAGCGTCTTTTTTTCTGAAAGGTTATGGCAAACCTGTGGGCTTCATCACGCAGCCGCTGTAAAAGATACAACGCCTTTATCGACCGTTCCGTGTTCAGGGGATTTACTCTGCCTGGCACATAAATCTTGTCATGAGCTTCACCTCTGTCAGAATCTTTTTTGGCAAGCCCGATCACCTTTACCTGATCTGTCAATCCAAGTTCGGCAAGAACCGCCACAGCCATGGAGAGCTGACCTTTGCCACCATCCACGACAAGAAGATCAGGCAACAAGTGTCGTTGTGGCAGGTGATTTTGCATATTCATGGCTGATTTGATTAAAGAAAAATATGATCTTGCCCCTTCTGATCCTGGAGTCTATATGATGAAGGACATAAGGGGCAGAATCATTTATGTGGGCAAGGCCAAAAATCTTAAAAAGCGACTTGCCTCATACTTTGCAAGGGAGTCAGGGCATGATCCCAAGACCACATTGCTTGTAAGAAGCATTGCTGATTTTGACCTCATTATAACCGCTACCGAACATGAAGCCCTTATTCTTGAAGCCACCTTGATCAAGAAGCACAAGCCCAAATACAATGTTTTTTTAAAAGATGGAAAAAACTACCCCTGTTTCCGCATTGATACCCTTCAAAGCTATCCTGTGTTGCAGGTAGTCAGAAAAATAAAAAATGATAAGGCTACCTATTTTGGTCCCTATCCATCCGGCTACAGTCTGAAAAGAACATTAAAGCAGGTCAACCGGATATTTAAACTGAGAAAATGCAGGGATACCCAGTTCAGAAATCGTTCAAGACCCTGCATTCAATTTCAGATAAAGGCGTGTCCTGGTCCGTGCTGTAATGATGTCCCGCTGGATGTTTACCATAAAATTGTAGGTGATGTGACCCTGTTTCTCAAAGGCAGGGCTCCTGATCTGGTAAAACAGCTCAGACAGGAGATGGCGGAGCATGCAGAGCATGAGCAGTTTGAAAAGGCGGCTGAGATCAGAGATACCATATTTGCCATTGAAAGGAGTCTTGAGCAGCAGATTGTCGTAGCAACAGACATGATGGACAGGGATGTGGTTGCTTGTGTGGATGATCGGGGCAGGGCGGTGGTGACCCTTGTTTTTGTAAGGGCTGGTTATGTGGTTGGAACCCGGCACTATGGTTTTGAGATGAACTGGAACGGTAATGCCCAGATCATGGAGGCATTTTTAAAGCAGTATTATCAAAGCGGCATGGAACAAAATTGTAATCTTCAATCAAACCAGCATTATCAGACAAGGTTCATTCCACAGCAGATTCTTGTGGCTGAGGATTTTGAAGACAGGAAACTTCTTGAAGAGACCCTTTCCATGACAAAGGGACACAAGGTA
>JADFYT010000124.1 GCA_015232935.1 Desulfamplus sp. | reverse complement strand
TGACCTTACCTCATCTGTCTTTTCATTGATATGCTTTGCAAGTTCAGTTGATAATTTGAAGTAGCTTAGAAGCGTGGCAGCCTGATTGTTTACTTTATCTCTTAATCGTCTTAATTGATTGCTATATGCTGGTGCAATAAAAGATTTTTTATCGGCAATTGCCTTATTGTCATTTGCTGACGCTGCATCTGCCCATATCACTTTCTGAGAAGGTGAAATATACTTTAAAACCTGGCTGAAATAGTACTTTTCAGGTGAAATGGACTTGCCTGCATCATGGCACCAGAAGCCCTCTGCATACTCAATATCTCTTGCAAGAGTAATGCTTCGCATCGAGTTAAGGCAAAGTGCGTGCAATTTATAATCAAGCTGTTCAAGCTGACTGGCATAGCATTCTATCGCGGATTCCTTTACATCAAGCACTGAGGAGATATCAATCAGCCTGTTGATCTCTCCCTGTCTGTTCAGTTCATAAAACCAAAGCTCAAAACGATACGCCCTCTTTTCCAGAAAAGTCAGGAGCTTGTGAGTGGTTGCCCTGTGGTCAGGATGGATCTCCTGGAATGAGGGAAGAAAGATGGTATTTGGCTCTGTTTCAGTGATGATTTCATCCAGAAAGGATTCGGGAAGCATTTGAGAAAAAACCTTTCTGTCCCCAATGCCAAGGTGAAATATTTTGTCAATACCCAGAATATCCGCAGCCTCCATAGCCTCATCCCTTCTAATGTCAGGATTGCCGCCCATATCACCATTGGTCACAAACACCACATGCACAGCAATCCCTTTGCTGATGGCAAGGGCGATGGTGCCTCCCATTCCAAGAGTTTCATCATCAGGGTGAGGTGCAAACACAAGATATGGCCCTGGAGGAAGCTGTGAGGCAGAATAGGGTAAAAGATCATTTTCACTGATTATCTGAGCAACCATTTACAAATCAAACTCCATTAAAAAAATCAGAATGCTAACAATTTAACTTCTCGACACTTTATACTATAAAACATCTCCAAAAGCTGGTCTGGATTTGACAAAAAACCATGACCCAAACACAAATGACAAAACTGAAAAAATGCACATATAGCACAATGACACGAAATCAATCTGGTGCATAAGCACAATACTTCTGAAAGTATCTATGAAAAAAAACATCGGATTCATCAAAAGAAGAGCCTTCATACCGTCTGGTATCATTGACGCAGGATAGATAACCGGTGTTGAAAAAAACCAGAGCATCATAACTATGCCAAGCAGCTCGGAAGTATCACGAAAAAAGACATTCAGGGCAGAGAGAAAAAAACAGAATCCCAGGGCAAAAAAAGCCTGTATCATTATTAATACGGGAATGCATAACCAGTAGATATTAAAAAAGCCTTTAAACAAAAGATAAGTTAACACAATCAGGTAACCTGTACCATTAACAATGAATGTGGAAACAACTGTACTTACAGGCAAAAGTTCAATGGGAAAAACAACCTTTGTTATAAGGGAAGATTCACTCAAAAGTATGAATACAGACTTTGAAAGGCTGTCAGCAAACATTATCCAGGGAAAATAGCCTGTTAAAAAAAATATCAGGAATTTGTCAGTTCCAGTCTCTTCAACTGTTACTGACATGCGAAGAACCATGGAAAAAACAAAAGAATAAGCAGTTATTGTTGCAAGAGGAGAAAGAAATGTCCAGACAAATCCCCCCATGCTGCCTGCAAATCGTCCCCTGATCTCTCTCATAATAAACCCTTTTAACAACGATTTGTGTTTCAAAGCAGTGATAAAAGGGGAGATGATATAATTTGCTTTATTCATTATTTAGAAATACTCTCCGTATTTGATGATCTCGTAAGAGATCTATGTTAAACACTCTACAGTCAATCAGAAATCTTGGTACCCGGCAGATTACAGAAGATCACCATCTCCCATATTGTAGTACAAGTTTGACTTTAGCCACTCAAGTGAAGGAGAATGGTCAAAAAGCGAAACAGTCGGAATAATTCCTATGGGTTCCTTTTGATTTTTAAATCCACATGCTAAAGCGTGTTGTGCAAGAAAATGGTTTTCGGGCAACCATGCCTCGATAATATTTACGCCTTCATGGGCAAGATATTCTGTTGTGAGAGATATCACTTTTTTGAAAAGTACGAGTGAATCTGGCATTAACAAATCAATAATAGATGCTTTTGATCCATTGATCTGCAAAACAGCAAATGCCTCCAGAGCTGTTTTCATATTTGAGTTATCTGACGAATCTGAAAACTTGAGTACAATGTATTGTCTGGCCGGATGGTTAAAAAAACGCCAGTTCACAAATCTTGAGTCTCTTACAATGGAAAATGGATAATCCTCTTTGCATTTTGACCACAGACTATCGAACCACGAGGCATCTTTATCGATCAGGCTAACCTGTTCAACAGATAATCTATCCAAAGCCGGATAAGAGCCGCCCGTCAAATCAGGATCACTGATAATTGAATCAGGTTTACTGATCTGCCCCGAGTCATTTAAACACAATGTCAGATAAACTGCTCTGGCAACCATCCTGTAATTTAATATTCTCTGGCCTATTGAGTAATGGAATTCTCCGGGAAACCCATACATCAGAAGCAGATTTTCAGGGGTACAAAAATATTCCATGAACTTTCTTGCTGTTTTTTCAAAAACTCTGTTCTGACGATGCATTGGATGAGACATGATATCCATCAGATGAACTGTCGGCACAACCTTGTTTTCATACTGGAACAGGTACGGAATACCACCATAAAAAGTCACAATCTCGTCTGCATCAGTAACACATAGCATCATGGCCTGAGAATATGGATTCTCGAGATATTTCCAGCGAAAAATTTCTGGTGGCATATTGGATTTAAAAGCCGTTTTCCATAAATTCAATACCCCTTTTTCATCTTTCTCTGTAAAAGTTCTTAAAGTGTATTTTCCATCAAGAATTTTCATAAAATGTCTCCAAAAGGAAAAATCCACCCTTTTTAAAAAGTGGACTGTATTAACTCGGATCTGATTAATTACACCCGCTTGACGAGGGATCTCAAATATCCTGCCGCAGTGGAATATCTAAAATCCTCAGAGAGCTTTGGCATTCAATGTCAAATCAATAAGCACCCTCTCCTCACGCCAGTTTTTTTCGCAAAGGGCAATTTTCTCGCTGAAGTTATGAGGGGCAAGAAAACATCTTGAACAAAGAGTGAGCCGGTCGGTTGAACGTGCAATAAATATTTTTCTAACCCTGTCAATCCTGCTGCCCTTCCATATTTCCTCAATAGTATTATCTCTGATATTACCCACCACATTGAATCCATCATAATCATAACAACACAACACCACATCTCCATTCCACAGAACAGACACTTCAGAAAAAGGTGCGGCACAGGGGCTGGCATTTTTTACAAGAAGCTTACTTCCGCCCGTTTTTGTTTTTTCAACCAGCTCAAGATCTCCGAAACCTGTATTGTCAGCACTGTAGAAGAAGACATCCGGTTCAGGGTACTTTGTTTTCAACTCATCAAGAGCTTTTTGGGTAATACAGCATGAGGATTTTGAATTATCGGCATTGCCTGAGCGTGTGCCGTGTAAATCACCAGCACTGTCTGAGCGTGTATCATGTAAATCATCAGCACTGCCTGATTGAGTGCCGTGCAACACACTGCTGTTCTCATCAAGAGCAACTGTCTGTATAACCTTTACAATGCTTCTATCCGAGTTTCGGGCAAGTTTGATGAAAGAGTCCATAAGTTCAATACATTTATGGTATGTTTTCCTTATCCCCCGCACCTTCACAAGTCCGCTATCTGTAAAAGCATCAAGAGAAAAACAGACAATACCCGGACCTGCGTCAACAATCCTGCGTGAAAGTTTTTCGCTGAGCGTTGCGGGATTAAGGGAAATTACAGATACAAGCCCTTCCCTCTCAACCATTTTGATCATGGTATCTATCTGAGGATGGAGTATTGCCTCTCCAAAATGGTGAAGCCTTACAACTCTTTGCTCTTGAGGAAACATTGAAAGAACCCTTGCAAAATCATCAAGGTTCATATACCCGGTCGGTCTTGCCATCTTTCCTGTTCCCCGTGGGCACATGATGCATGTATAGGGGCAATGGTTGGTTGGCTCTATTTCATAAATATATGGAAGCGGAGGTATTGATATCTCCATACGGGATCTGTAGTTGTACATATTGGCCTTCACATTACAGCAGAAACAAGTTTTCTGAAAAGTTTAAGCATCCTGAGAGTCAAAAACCTGAGTGATCTGCATAACAATGCTGCAAGGATGATTCTGAATTCAGATTTTCCGTGAATATTATTACCTTGAAAACAAGCTCTCAAGTTCATTATTACAGTTGGCCGGAATCGCCATGAAGGTTCCTGCAAACGATCATCTTTTGACCTGTTTGATTTTTTTATGTCTGACATAAAATCTTTCAGGCTGATTGTGAGCAGTTTATAAAACAAATAGAGATCACGGTATTTCTTTTTTTCAGGAACCATTTTGTGGGCAGTGGCTGCGTGAAATGCACCAGTCTCAGACTGCCCCATCCATAAAAGCAGATTTTTAGCAAAGCAATAGTGACTTTCTGCTATAAATTCAGGTGTTTTGAAATTTGAAGGAAGAGTTACTCCATTCTCTTGGAAATCACCCTCTACCTTGTATCTGAAACCGTCATGATCCCATGCAATCTGGACACACGGGATATTTGAAAAATCAACAAAAAGCCTTTTCTGAAGCTCTGGGGAGTCCCAAAGTGGCGGAAGGGCAAAATTCATGAACGGAGAGTCATTGTAGGTAACGGGTTCAAATGTCAGGCAGCCATCAACCGAATCAACAAGCCATCTGTGGGTGGGATGCCCTGCATAATACTCTGTCCATTTACGGGGTGTTTCAAGAAAGCCTGCCTTTGCAACCCGCATCAATTCCTGGCAAGCTCTTGCAGGATAGTCAACATGCTCAAGAACATGCAGGCAAATCACAAAATCAAAGAAATTGTCCTTAAACGGCAGAGAGTGAATATCAGCTTGAACATAAGAGGAACCATCTCTTTTAACAGATGCATCCGAACCATCCCTGTGGCTGTTGCCAAATCCGTAATCCATATCCACAACAACACTTGCAAACCGGAATGGATTTGCACCTCCGCCAACATCAAGAATTCTTGCATCCGGAGATATTCCAAGTGCTGCAAGAAGCAGACTGTGATCTCCTGAAGGATAGCTCTTATTCAAAACAAACTCTCATTAAATATGATATTCCTGTTTCACGGTTATTGTGCAACCATTCTGTGTAAATAAAGCCATCCATTCCAACCAGCCGGATTCAGTCTTACAACGGTTTCAATATACTCGAAAATTTTTGCCATAACAGCATTCATATCATTAGAAGCAGGAATTTTTCTAAGAAAAATCCTGTAAGGCTTATCAAAAGCCGAAGCCCAAGGAATAGCAACAAGTATTGGAACATTACATTTCCAAGCCATTATTGCAGGGCCTGCCGGAACCCACAAAGATTTACCAAACATAGGAACTTGAACCCCCTTGTAGCCCGGAACATCAGCAGCCACTATCATTGATTTCTTAGAAAGAAGAACATTATAACTTTTTTCCATCATATTCTCCTCATCAGAAAAAATAAGCGGCTGGTGATTCATCCATGATCGGTAAAGCATTATCATGCTTCGTTGAACAGGAGTTGCACAACTCCATGGCTGAGTCATTGTATTGGCAGCTATCAATGTGGCCGGACAACCTGTCAATCTTGATAACTCAACTATCTCCATTAGTCCTGAAAAATGAGCTGTAACAATAACACAATTTTCTCTGCAAACCATTTTTTTAAAATTATTGATATCAGACTGATTAAAGCTTTGCATTACATGCTGCCTGTGTTGCCGTCTTAACCATATGTTTTCCATTACAAAACGGGTCTCAAAACGCAAATATTCCTTAATGACCTCTTTTATCTGGCATGAATCAAGCAAACCAGCATCTTTCAAATTCTGATATGCCATAAAAAGAGCACCTGGTTCATACCCGCATGAGTAATCACGAAAATTTCGGAACAAATGACCAGTGGCACTCAATATCTTATATGCAGACGGCGGCGGTAAAAGAGATGACATTCCAAGAACTTTCCTGAAATATAAATCCAGACATATGTCAGCAATATTCATAATCTACCCTTAAAGTAGAGATCGTTTATAAACACCTTGAATAAACTCTCTGCGATGGTGTTCTGATAATCTGATACTGATAGCCTTTATCGTGTGGCAGAATCTGACGACAGTACTCCTCTGCCCATGAGTCACAGACACGGCACATAGGGTGACTGTCATATTCTCCATTGGAGTGTAACTCTCTTGCACGTGACATCTCCTTACCATTCCACAAATCCAGCAAACTGTTGACTTGATCACCAGTACCAGGTAGCTGGCCTTCCCTTTCAGGCGAGTGGTCAATAAGCCCCACCTTTCCAGGCGAGTGGTCAATATTAAAATCCTCACAGCACAGTCCAAGCCTGCCATCCCAAGCGACTACGGCTTGAGACCACAAAAGAGGACAGGGCTTTCTTTCAACCGTAATGTCTGGCCACCTTTTGCTCTGAGGAGGATTTCTGTAGTGGGAGACCATAACAGAATCGACTTTATCTATCCATTTTTCCACAAAGCTCTCCTGTTGATCAACTATCTGGTCATAGGCAACCATATTGAGCTTGATATTGGGAAAACTCGATTTTTTCTCTTTTTTCATACAAAGAAGAGTTTCAAGATTTTTTTCAACCCGCACAAGATCTGAACCCTTGCGTATCATGTCATGAGTTTCAGGAACTGTACCGTCAATACTGATTGCAATCCAGTTGAGTTTTATACTGATTATAAAATCTGCCCATGACTCACTCAAAAGCATTCCATTGGCCAGAAAGCCGG
>JADFYT010000123.1 GCA_015232935.1 Desulfamplus sp. | reverse complement strand
AGAAAATAATAGAATCCAGAGCCGTTATTCTTGCCACCGGTCGTTTTATGGGAAAAGGGCTTACAGCAAAAAGAACGGGTATCCGAGAATCTTTGCTTGATCTTCCTGTAAGTCAGCCTCCGGAACGTGAGTTGTGGCACCATAAAGACCTTTTTCATCCACATGGTCATCCTGTCAACAGGGCCGGAATCGAGACAGATACAATGATGCGTCCTTTGACTCGCTCAGGAAACCCTTTTGCTCAAAATATGTGTGCCGCGGGCTCCATTCTTGCCAACAGCGACTGGACACGCATGAAATGTGGATCAGGGGTTGCCATTGCCACAGCATTTGCTTCGGTCAAATCGATTCATGCTCTTCTGTTTTCACCCTCTTGATCTTTGATCTTGCCTTGATCCTTGATCTCTCTCCTTGTATGCAACATCCTTCCTGCATGCTTCCATAATAATAATGCCCCGTATCGGTCGGGGCATTTGTCAAAAATGCATTTGCACATTAAAAAGAAAATCGCCTGAACTTGACATAGCATTACCATCCATTATAAAAGAGGCTCATCCTGATAATGGTGCTTTGTAAGGTTGCAAATTTTCAAGTAAAAATATTTTATGTCAGATTCTGTCGCTTTACCGCGTTTTACGCCGTTTTTGAACAATATCTTGCCAAAGAGACACACAAGACACAAGAGTATAAAAAATAATATAAAAACAAGGAGTTAATCATGTTTGGTTTGGGAATGCCCGAGATCCTTTTGATTCTGGCTATTGCGTTAATGGTTATTGGACCCAAAAAACTGCCTGATCTTGCCAAGTCTCTGGGGCGTGCTCTTGGTGAATTTAAAAAAGCCGCCCATGAGTTTAAAAACAGTATTGATTTAGACAGCACTGTCAAAGAATTCAATGAACCTGTCCAAAATATTAAAAAAGATTTAAAGGTTTTCTCTGACCCTTTGAAAAAATCATCAGCAGATTCACTAAAGGAGTCATTTGAGCAAGAAAAACAGGCAACTGACATTACAAATGAATCGACTGACAAATTAAAAAAATCGTCAGGGCTGGAAAACGTTTCAGGCAATAAAGCACAACAAAAACACGACAGTGCCGCAGAATCATCCGATAAAAGAAAAGAGACAGAAACAATAGCACCTACAATTAAAGAGAACTTTGAGCGACAAGATTCAGAGTCGCCTGAAAACAGAGACTCCTCTTATGGTCAGAATGGTTCTGACAAGGTAGTTGGTCTAAATAAGGATGAAAAGGTAAAATGACAGACAGAGAAGACGATAAACTGCCTTTTACAGAACATCTTTCAGAATTAAGAGACAGATTGGTCAGATGTTTCATTGCCGTTGGAGTAGGTTTTGTTGTAGCATACAGCTTTAAGGAAAAACTGTTTGATATTCTCAACGCCCCATTGGTAACAGTGATGGGTGGCAATACCAAAATGATTTTTACCGGTCTTCCGGAAGCTTTTTTTACCTACCTTAAGCTGGCGTTGCTTGCCGGTATCATGCTCGCGACTCCTGTTCTGTTTTATGAGTTCTGGATGTTCATTTCGCCTGGTCTTTACAGAACGGAAAAAAAGATCCTTATTCCCGCTGTCCTGCTATCCATAATTTTCTTCATGATCGGCTCAAGCTTTGGATATTTCGTTGTTTTTCCCTATGGATTTCAGTTTTTTCTTGGTTTTTCCTCAGAAACGATTCAGGCCATGCCATCAATGAAGGAGTATTTAAGTTTTTCTTCACAGATGCTTCTGGCATTTGGATTTGTTTTTGAGCTGCCTCTTGTACTTACCTTGATGGGACGGATGGGTCTTGTTTCGGTTGAGTTTCTGAAAAGAAACAGGAAGTATGCAATACTTATCATTTTCATCGTGGCTGCCATTGTGACACCGCCGGATGTCATAAGCCAGGTGATGATGGCTGTGCCTCTTATGTTTTTATATGAGTTAAGTATTATTGGTGTAAAGCTGTTAGGCAAAAAAAAGGATGAAAACGAACTGGATGAAGATCAGACCGAAGCTCAAGAGGGTGAAAAGTGAAAATTTTTATCATTGACATGAATGAACACCATATTATAATGGTTTCCCAAATTATATATTTATGAGGTTGATATTCCTAAAAATAGGAACAATAAAGACTATTTAGATTTTTATCAGGTGGTTTTGGGATGCTGCCTGGTGTGTGATAAGTCAAAGTAACCAAATTATTATTAACTGTTAAAGGAGTAAACAAATGATGAGTAGAAAAGCTGTCACGTTGATCTTGGCAATTGGTGTTTCTCTTCTTTTTGCTGCTACATGCATTTACGCGGGGACAAAAGTAGAAGATACCTTTAAAATGGAGACAAAAGAGTATGAAAAACACACTAAGGGTTTAGCTGAATTTACACACAAGAAGCATGTTGAGACACATAAAATTGATTGCGGCCAGTGCCATCATGATGACAAGGGCAAGCCCCTCACTCTCAAAGAAGGCGATGATGTTCAAAGATGCGTTGAATGCCATAAAGAGACAGGAAAGGCTCCTGAAGGCGAGAAACTGAAAAAGAAAGAGAAGATCGCAAAGTATCACAAAGATGCTCTTCATGCCAACTGCATTGACTGCCACAAGGACTCCAACAAAAAAGCCGGCGATCCAAAAGGCAAAGGACCTGCCCCTACATCATGCAATGACTGTCATCCCAAGAAATAATTTTTGAAATTACAGTCTCTTTATTACAAAAAGGGTTTTTCTGCTTTTCCCGTGCAGAAAAACCCTTTTTGTATGTATGGCAAACAAGAACTCATGCAGAACCCGCTTTGTGTCCAGCACAATTTGAATCCAATACAATCAAGGAGTGTAGAATCAATGACTGCAAAATATAGTTTTGTAGAAAGTCTATTTTGAACTTTTTTTAAAGTTTCTTCAGTGCGTGACCTGCCTCTTGACGTGTTGCGTAAATATGCGGAGTGACATTTTGCTGTTGCAGTGCATCACCTATTCTCATTCTGTTGAACGCACTTGTTGTATAGCGTGTTACGCATTCGTAAAGATTTTCCACCAGATCTTTGACCATAAGAGTGTATTCATCAATGATTTCAGGATTGATGTAGAAATTATCATAATTGACAATGGTATAGACCTTTTTGCCAAGAGGCCTGACTATTCTCTCTACCGCCTCTTTCACCTGTATTATTTCATCCCTTGTCTGGATCGAAAATCCTTCAAAGTTCACAAAAAAGAGATTCTCCCTTTCATTGTAAGTCAGACGCTTATCCAAAGATATATTGAGCATGTCATCTTTTAGTCCCATTGGTTCAGGCATGAATATTCTTTGATCCATCAAAACAGGGGAAGAGGGTATGACCGGCTTGAAATCCATATTGGCAAGTATATCCTTCTCAAGATCAATGCCAGGAGCAATTTCAATCAGTTCCATACCTTCTTGTGTCAGCCTGAATACACACCGTTCAGTAATGTAGAGTACCGGCTGTCCCTTGCTTACCGCATATTTGCCGCTGAATGTGACATGCTCGACATGATCAATAAATTTACGGGACTTACCCTCCTGATCAATGGATAGCTTGCCATTCTCAATCGATATTTTAAGTCCGCCTGCGGTAAAGGTTCCTACAAACACCACTTTTTTTGCATTCTGGCTTATGTTGATAAATCCGCCTGCTCCGGCAAGTTTGGGGCCAAACTTGCTGACATTGAGATTGCCGTGCCTGTCAGACTGGGCAAGCCCCAGAAATGCGATATCAAGACCGCCTCCATCATAAAAATCAAACTGGGCTGGCTGGTCAATTATGGCATCAGTATTGACCGCCGCACCAAAATTAAGGCCTCCTGCCGGAAGTCCTCCAATAACTCCTGGCTCTGCAGTAAGGGTCAGATAGTCCAGAATAGCCTCCTCATTTGCTACGCTTGCAACCCCTTCCGGCATGCCAATACCAAGATTTACAATATTATTCGTACCAAGCTCCAATGCGGCTCTTCTTGCGATTATTTTGCGTTCGCTCATCTGCATCGGCTTGATGGATTGCATGGGAACTCTAAGTTCTGAACTAAAGTAGGGGTTGTAAACTTCTGCAAATGTCTGCCAGTGATTTTCAGGCTTTGAGAGTACAACACAGTCAACCATTATCCCGGGAATTTTAACCTGCCTTGAATTCAATGTGCCTTTTTGGGCAATACGCTCCACCTGTACAATTACTACACCTCCTGAATTTTTTGCGGCGGTTGCGATTGCAAGAGATTCTAATACCAACGCCTCCTTCTCCATTGTAATATTGCCGTCAGTGTCTGCTGTGGTTCCTCGCAAAAAGGCGACATTAATAGGGATGGTTTTGTATGCGAGATACTCTTTTCCATCAAAATGGATCAATTCCACAAGATCTTCGGTGGTAAGCTTATTTATTTTGCCGCCTCCGTTTCGTGGATCCACAAATGTGCCAAGCCCTACTGTGGTTATGGTTCTGGGTTTTTTTGCGGCAATGTCCCTGTACAGATGGGAGATTACACCCTGGGGAAGGTTATATGAGATGATTTTATTTTCAACAGCAAGTTTCTGAAGCTTTGGCACAAGTCCCCAGTGTCCTCCAATTACCCTTTTAACAAGCCCCTCATGTCCCAGATGGTTGAGACCTCTTGATACGCCATCGCCTTGTCCTGCGGCATACAAAAGGGTCAAATCCTTTGGATTACCGGTTTTCAGAAAATACTCCTCAAGATCAATTGCAAGCTGTTCCGGAAATCCTATTCCAACAAAACCTCCTGTGGCAACAGTATCCCCTGATCTGATAAGCTGTATCGCCTCTTCGCTTGCGACGATTTTTCCTTTCTTTGCTCTTGCCGGAGTAAGGGCTGAAAGCATTGGATGGCCGCTTTTGGATGGTTCGCTGCCTCCGGCATTAACGATTTCAGCAGAAGTTTTGGTGACGTTATTGTGTGACATATTTAATCTCCCGAAAAATATTATTTTTTATTCACAGAGTTCTTTCAAGTGTTTTAACTGCCGGGGAGACGCTGTGCCCCTACAGCAATAAAACACAAAAAGGATAGACGCATCTCATTTAATAAAATCAAGAATATACTTTAAAGCTACAAATACAACACAGAAACACAATATAAACTTGATCTTATGAGCAGGGACATATTTCTGGCATCTTGCACCCAGATACATTCCGCAAAAACCTCCTGTTCCAAACAAGATTCCAAGATACCAGTCAGGAGCAACAGATATGCCGGTGTAAAAACAAGAGAGCATCTGATAGGTAACTACCCCTGCAATAGATGTCATGAAAGTTCCCATAAGTGCGGCTCCTGCAACAGCGTACACAGGCAGATGAAAGAAGGCCACAAAAAAAGGTGCTACAATGGCTCCGCCGCCAATACCGTAAATTCCGCCAACAATGCCCACAATAAAACAGAGAGAAAAAACACCTGGAACAGAAAAAACAAAATGCTCTCCTCCGAAGCAGAACTCCACTTGTTTCAAGGAAAAGCGGGTTTGGGTCACAATAAAGTTTTGAGAGGAGGGTGCCTGTTTGTTATTTCCGGAAGATGCCGGTTTTACTGTTTTAAGGGTATCTCTAAAGAGCCTGAGACCAACATAAAGCAAGACAAGTCCCGCGAAAAACTTGAAGTTGCGGGGATCGGGCAGGTATTCGAGTCTGACCCATACGCCGATAAAAACTCCAGGAAGAGTGCCTATCACAACTGTCCAGGCTAAAGGCCACACCATTCTTTTTTCTTTGATATACCGCCACACTCCGCTGGGTATAGCCACGATGTTGAACAACTGATTGGTACCGCTGACAGATGGGGCAGTGTAGTTTAATACACTCATCTGAAAGGGCAGCAGCATGAATGCTCCTGATACTCCTCCCATTGATGTAAAAAAAGATATCACAAATGCCACTAATGGAGGGAAAAAAATCCATGTTTTTACACCTGAGACCGCAAACGTCACGTAAAGGAAATCCATAGCTTACCTTCCAGATTCTTGTTGGTATTATCGTAAAAATACATTTTCAGGAATGAGTCTGAAATAAGACGCTCATTTTAAAATCTAAATACGCCGTCCTTCAGCCTCGGTGTATTTTGAAATGAGCAAGTTATTTAAAACCGGTTCCTTAATGTTCATGATTCACGATTGCTGCACAAAGGCCTTGAATGTTTAGCTCAACGATAAAAAGATAATAGGTACGTTTACCTATTAGTACCCTTTGAGCGGCCTTTCAACCTTTTTTTCATTTACCGTGAAAATGCATTCTGATTTTCATGGTTCGGGATTGTCACATAATTGTCATGAGGGTTTTAAGAGATATGAGGAGCCCATTTTAGCATCCAGAGATAGCGGGATTGTTAAGAAATTAACGCACGATAACACCATGATTCAGGTCAATATAGGTGTCACACACTCCATAAAGCCAGTTTTTATCATGACTTGCAACAACGATGGTGGTATTCCACTGCTCTCTTGCCTTTTTTGCAGCATCCCTGATTTTTTCAGCACTCTCTATATCAACACTGGCTGTGGGTTCGTCAAGCAAAAGAGCCTGGGGCTGCAATACTAAACGGGCCGCCATGGCCACCCGCTGGGCTTCACCTCCGGAGAGTTCATCCCACTGTCTGTTGGCAAAGGTGTCAAAATCAAGTCCCACATTGATCATGGCAATCCTGGTTTTCATCCTGATCTGTTTGTCGCTGTTACCGGCAATTCCATGTTTATGTCTGATATTCAAACCATAACGGATGTTTTCATATACAGTTCTCTTAAGAAGATATGGCTCCTGAGTCAGCATGGAAACATTGAATCTTACATTCCTTGAAAAAGGAAGCTCAGGCACTCCATTAAAAAAGACTTTCCCGATTGTGGGTTTCATGGCAAAGGCAAGGAGCTTGAGAAGTGTGGTTTTTCCACTTCCGTTTGGCCCCATAACACCTGTAATTGTCCCTTTTGAAATGGCAAGATAGTTAATATCAAGTGCTTTAC
>JADFYT010000122.1 GCA_015232935.1 Desulfamplus sp. | reverse complement strand
AGGACATATTTAATAGCCTCGACCGAGTTTGAAACAAGCTGGATATGTTCCTGAGACATTCCCATGCTTTCATAAAGGCTCAGGGTCAGTTTCACATTTTCGGAAACATATCCTGAAACCAGGGGCAATACGCCCTGACCTGTCAAGGCAGCGTGCAAAAAGAAGGCTGTAGTGCATATACCAAGGGTTGACAAGAGTGTATATACAACACTTTTTTCAATGGAAAGCCTCATTTCAAGGAACTCGCCAAGGAAAAAGCCGGTAAGCAGAAGTGCTGCGTAAAAGAGCGTATCAACAGAGGCCGTGCCTGTTACAGCCCAGGTCATTGCAAAAACAGATGCCATTATGGCCGCACCAGGATTTCTGCCAAGTTTCAGCCTGAAATAGAGAACAGGCATTGGCAGTATCATGGCCATGAAAAAACCGAGCAAGGGCAGATACATGGTGACAACAATGATCAGCATGGAGATAGCTATACCAGAGGATATCTCCCTGAAAAGCCTGCTTTTTTCTGTAAGCTGGTTCATTATGATTCAATGCTCCACTGATATTTCATACATATGCTGACAATACTGTATTTTTTCATCGCTCAGGAATCTCAATCTGACATTGATTGCAGCAAAGCTGCTTATGTTCTTAAAAAAACTATAAAACGCCCGTTTTCAGCTTAGTTTGCCTACATATGGAAGAAGAGCGATGGTTCTTGCCTGTTTTATCGCTGTTGACAAGAAACGCTGATGCTTTGCACAAGTACCGGTGATTCTTCTGGGTATGATCTTGCCTCTTTCGGTAATGAATGATCTTAGATTTTTGGAATCCTTATAATCAATTTCAATTGAGGTATCTGCACAGAATCTGCATACTTTACGCCGCTGATAGAATCTTTTTTTGGTGTTTTTTCTTTGAAATGCCATTTTTATTACTCCTCCTCCGAATCATCATCATTCAGATCATCGTCGTCATCATCGTCGTCATCATCACCATCGTCGTCGTCATCCAAATCATCATCAGAATCATCATCTGTATCTGCCGCGTCAAGTGACGTGACTTTATATTCAGGACCTGCGGCAATCTCTTCCTTGAGTGCATCTTCATCAATATCCTTTTCAAGGACAATGGTCATGAACTTCATGATTTTCTCATCCAGGCGCAGATTTCTTTCAAGCTCCTTGACAAGCTCCCCTGTACCGCCATATGTCAGGCAAAGATAGTGTCCACGGGATTTTTTATTGATTTCATAGGCAAGTTTCCTGTTGCCCCAGTCCTCAATCTTTACAAGCAAGCCGCCAGTCTGGGCCAGCAGATTTGTAAATTTGTTAAAAAGATTTTTTCTGGCCTCATCCTGAAGGTCAGGATCGGCAATAAAAATAGTTTCATACCTTCTCATACTTGTCTCCTTACGGATAATAAAGCCCTGAATTGTGTCAGAGCAAGGATTAAAATTGGCTGATCTGACAAATTTCAGTCAGCCGGTTAATACAAATCAGGGAATATATCACTCAAAATTTATTATGGTCAAGAAAAATTCGATATTGACATTACACCGCATACTCATTAAACAGAACTTTACCATGGAAATGTGTTCTGATTTTCATGGTTCGGATAGACACACAAAGGCCATGAAGGTCTTGCCACAAAAACCATATGAAGGTCTTGCCACAAAAAAAATAATAGAGAGGATATATAATGAGTAAAAAAAAGCATCTGTCTGATGGAAAAAAGATGGTCGATATCAATTCCATCAAAATTGGCTACGGCCTTGGAGATCTTATGTTCGGTTCTGTCAGGGAGGAGTGCCGCCAGTATCTTGGTGATCCAGATGATGAGGATACTGAAATTTTTGATGGAGAAGAGTATCTTCACTGGTATTATGACAATTGGAATATAGAGCTGTGCTTTGAAGCATCCGAGAACTACCGGCTTGGCACTATTATACTTGAGCATGACAATGCACTCCTGGGCACAGAGCCTGTAATGGGCAAAAGCATCAGTGAAATTGAAAGCTATTTGATGAAAAACAACTACTCGTATGCCATAGAGATGGAGAAGACAGGTGATGAGGAAATGGTACTGATTGATGTAGATGATATGGAGTGTACTTTCATGTTCATACAAAATGTGCTTGAAGGGGTTCAGTGGAGCTATTTATGGATTGATGACAACACTCCCCAGTGGCCAAAAAGACGGTTGCAGTAAAATTTTACGATAATCCCGTTTTCAGGGGATTGACTCCAAAAAGCAACAACTGTTTTTGTGGCGAGATGAAGGATGTCAAAAATCCAATCTCTTGTTTTGAGTTACAACACAAAACTTTTCAGAAGCTCAATCTCCTTTGCCCATCTGGTATCATCCGGAGTTTCAAGTATTAACGGAATAGCGTCAAAACGGGGATCTTTCATGATACGCCTGAACACCTCGATACCCAGGGTGCCGTCACCAAGACTCTCATGACGATCAACCCGTGAAGAAAAAGGTTTTTTGGAATCATTGAGATGCATCCCCTTGAGGTATCCAAAACCTATAATCTCGTCAAACTGCCGCCATGTCTTGTCAAATCCTTCTTCTGACTTTAGATCATATCCTGCTGAAAAGGCGTGGCAGGTGTCAATGCATACTCCGATCCTGCTTTTATCCTCAACCTGATCTATAATCTGTGCGATATGTTCAAAACAAAAGCCCATATTTGTCCCCTGCCCCGCTGTATTTTCAATAACAGGAACAACGCTTATGGTTTTATCAATAACATAATTCAAGGACTCTGCAATTATTTCAAGGCACCGGGTTTCACTCACTTTTTTCAGATGGCTGCCAGGGTGGAAATTCAAGGTTGACAACCCAAGAGCTTCGCATCTTTCAAGTTCATCAAGAAATGCGGCTCTTGATTTTTCAAGCCCATCTGATTCAGGATGGCCAAGATTGATAAGATAGCTGTCATGGGCAAGAATCTGGTCAGGAGAATAGGCATATTGCTCGCAATTTTCCTTGAATGCTTCAACTGTTTTGCTTTCAAGTGGACTGGCAAACCATTGACGCTGGTTTTTGGTAAACAGTGCAAAGGCTGTAGCACCGATCTTGTTGGCATTGACAGGAGCATTCTGAACACCTCCCGCAGAACTGACATGGGCACCAATATATTTCACGACTTTCTCCTTTTTTTCCTTGATGATATATTCAAAAATGTAATAGAATTGAACCGATATGAGCGAAGTCTCACTCTTTTTTTTCAAAAAATCAACATATAGATTTCCAGAAAAGTATTCTGGTTACGCATACCCTGTATTCGTGGGTTCAGGCAGCACTTCCGCCAATTTAATTATCTGGAAAACTATAGATATTTGATAATACTATATTTATATGAGGTTTTTATGGCTGTAAAACAGACAGTTAAAATTTAAAAACAGACAATACTGATTATTGACGACGCTCCACAAAACATAATAGTAATGAATGAAATTCTCAAACAGGATTACATTATCACAGTAGCAACAAGCGGAGAGAGGGCTCTGTCTCTTTTGAACATCAGCGACATTGCACACACAGCCTCGCCAGGTCAGCGTCACCCCTTACCTGATATTATCCTGCTTGATATCATTATGCCTGGCATGGACGGATATGAAGTTTGCCGACAAATCAAAAATAACAATGAGACATCAGACATACCTGTTATATTTATCACCGCAAAGGATGATATCGAGGATGAGGAGATGGGTTTTCAGATGGGGGCTGTTGATTACATCACAAAACCTGTAAGCCCCTCTATTGTCAGGGCAAGAATCAAAACACACCTGCTCCTTAAAAAGCAGCGTGACCTTCTTCACAACAGCATTTCAGTTCTGCAGCACAGAACAGAAATTCTCCTTAACAAGGCGGAACTTGGAATGCTTGCCGCTGGCCTTGCGCATGACATTAACAATATTCTCTTTGTGGCCATGATGATTGAAAACCTTCCTGATTTTATCTCTGACGATCTTCAAGAGAAGCATATCATAAAGGAATATGTCAAAAGCACCATGGAAAGCCTGACAATGGGCAGAGAGATCTGCCGTGGTTTTACCGATTATCTCAAGGATTTTGGCGAAGATGAGATGGTTCAACCCTTCCCTACCCTTCTAAAGCCTCTTGATATGTTTGAAAAGACATTTAAAGTGAAACTCTGTAAAGATATATCTTCCAACATTCCTTATGTAAAATGTAAAAGTGCCCAGATCAAACGGGTGATCATAAATCTTTTCATAAATGCCTGCCAGGCGGTTGAGGGGCAGCAAAACAAGAGAATAACAATTCGTGCATGGAGCGAAAAGAGACGAATTTTCTTTTCAGTCCAGGACAACGGGCCTGGAATACCAGAGCATGTAATGCCCAATATTTTCAAGGAACACTACACAACAAGGAAAGATGGCAACGGCCTGGGACTTTCAATGGTACAAAAAATCCTGCACAGCCATAACGGCACAATCTCCTGTTCGACCACTGCTGGTGAGGGAACTACATTTACCCTCTCTTTGCCTGTCTTTGATGCCTGAAGCGGCTTTTTTGCGAACAAATCATTGAATCATTACTGCAAACCAATGATTTTTTTTGCCTTTAATCTCCCTTTAATATATTTTCCAAGCACATAAACCGCCTGGTCCGCTGACCTGAACACCGCAAGCCCCTCGTTCTCAAGCCCTCTTGCAAGTGGATCGTAAAGCTCACCGCTGTCAACAACCATTATAACGGGCTTGTGGTATCTGGACGCAAGTCTTGAGATCCTTTTGACAATACTTTTTTCTGACACGCTGGTTTCAGGTTCTGCCCCCCCTTTTTCCGGAAGAGTCTCTATCACAGGCGTCAAAGGCACAATCGCTGCCACGACCACATCCACATGAGGATCACTCAAAAATGCATCTATTATCTCTTCATAGGCATCCTCGCCTGCCATGGGGGTCACATCCATAGGATTCCTTATATCAACAAGGGTTGTCAGCCGGCTCCTTTCAAGTGCATTCTGTATGGATATTCTGGTTTCCTGACTAAAAGAGGCCATCTCGAATTTAAAATTTTCCCCAAGTATATTGTCCGCAATCCCCACAGACTCATAGCCGGCGTTGCTGACCGCGGCAAGCCTGTTGCCCGAAACATCCTTGCCGTGCAGGGCACACGACAACCTTACAAGCCCCTCAAATTCGGTAAATGTGTTCGCAACCATTGCACCTGCTTCACTTATGCAGGATCTGCATACCGCGTAGTCGCCGGCCAATGATGCTGTGTGGCCTGATGTGGCAATTTTACCCTCTTCAGTTCTGCCTGCCTTGTAAAAGAGTATATCCTTTCCTTTTCTGACAGCCTCCCTGACAGCTTTTGCGAACTTTAGACCATCAAGATCCTTGAATCCCTCCATATAGGATGCAATGGTTGTTATGTCGGAAAGAGAGTTAAAATGAGACATTATATCTCCGGCGGTCAGATCCATCTGGTTGCCAATAGATAGTGCATAGGCCGGATCCATAAAGGAGAGCTTGCTCATTCGGGTTATCATGTATGCTCCGCTTTGACTTATAAACGCGGTATGACGGGTATAGCCTCCCCTTGATTTTGGCAGTTTGTCTTCGGGAATAAAAATAGCATCATATCTGCCTGGATTTGATAGCACTCCAAGACTGTTGCCTCCAAGAAAGACAGGCCGGACACTCTTTTTTCCGTCAATGTCAACTTTATCAAACCGGCTGTCAGATGCCTTTATTTTCTGCTCGATGGCTATCCCTTTATCCTCGCTTCCAGCCACCTCGCCTACGCCGCCTGGAATCATTATCACGCTGTGTGCCGCATCATTTTCAATTATCTCGTCAACAAGATTTTCGATCGTGCTTGCACCAACAGCAAGTATGAAAAGATCAACCTTTCCCTTTGTGGCCTTGAGTTCGCTTACAGAGGCGATTGCAGGAATATCTTCTATACAGATCCCCTGACAAGCCAAATCAAGATTTCTGGCAGCCTCGGTGACACCTGGATGAATAACAAAGAGCCTTGATTTATCAAAACCATTCGCAATGATGTTCTGCAAAATAATGCGACCGGGATTGAGCGATTTTGCAGAGACTCCGGCAACAGCTATGGATTCAGGGTGAAGCAGCCTGTCAATTCCGGCTACGGGACGCGAAGCCGGAACCAAAGAGGGCATGGAGAACTGGCACAATCCATCCAGGGGCACCATCAGATACCTGTAAAAGGCAAACGGATTTATTTCAAGCTCGTCAATGACATAGGGAGCATCAGGATTGAGAGGCGAGAAGTGGTTTGCCAGCATTATCATTGCCGCAAAACACTCCTTGAGCTGTTCGTCAGTCACCTTTCGCTTCTCACCTCTTCCAACGCCTGTGAGCTTGTCAAAAGAGATTGTCTTTTTATAAAGAGAAAAAAAATCATCCGCATTCGCCATCTCTGTAGAGGCAGATACAACAGCCTCTCCCTGCCTGAATCTCTGTGCGTAAAGCTCGGTATTTGTCCCGCCAAGCCCCGCTGTCAGAACCATCCCGAACTCTCGAGTCCTCCTGAGGCTGACAAGCAGCTCATTGCCAAAATCAGAAGCTCCTTCAGAAAGCAGAAACTCACAGATAATAACCCCTCTGATATCGTTGTATATCGCTCTTGCAAGATCTTCATGGTCAAGATTCAGGTAATGGTCAGGAATATTCCTGCTGCTGGCCAGACCCTTGAATATCGCACTCTGTTTTTCAGGCACCTCGTACATCATGTTTCTTATTGCAGAGAGTATATCTGTTCTGGTTTTGTTGACAATCTTAACCCCTCCAGCATCGCTTTTATGGACAATATATGGAGAGACTATTTTTATAACCACCTTGTCTCCTGGTATATCCGAGATGATTTCATCATCAATACGCCCTTCCCTGTCAAGAAAATGGTATTTCACAGGTGTCTCTCCGCCAATAAGTCTTATCAGTTCATAAACTTCATATTCAAACAGATAATTTCTGTTTTCATGGGCAGCCTTGTCAAAAAGTCCCTGG
>JADFYT010000121.1 GCA_015232935.1 Desulfamplus sp. | reverse complement strand
GTCTGCCTGAAGGGCCAAGGCTTTTTCCTGAAGATACCCTGACCGATCTTTCAGAAAAATTCATTGCCGGCGAAATGATCCGTGAAAAAATATTCAGACTCACAGGCATGGAGATACCCTACTCCAGTGCAGTGACTGTTGATTCTTTCAAGGTTGAAAACAAACTGATTGTCATCCATGCAAGCATCCACCTTGACAGGGATTCGCAAAAAGGGATTGTCATTGGTAAAGGTGGGCAAATGCTGAAAAAAATAGGAGAGCAGGCAAGAAGGGATATTGAAAGAATGACAGGCTCAAAAGTCCTTCTCAAACTTCTGGTCAAGGTGACAAAACACTGGAGCAGAAACGAGAATATGTTAAAGGAATTCGGATATTAGCTAAGGAATGAGTCAGAAACAAGATGCCCATTTTAAGATCAAATACGCCGCCATTCAAGGTCGGTGCATTATGAAATGAGCAGGTTATTTAAAACCGAGTCCTGAATAAATTAGATATCTATGCTGTCAGGGATATGCATATCGCTATGTTAAAGGAATTAGAAAATCATGTGATCGCTGAACCAATCACATGATTTCTGATATATGGTTAATTATATGGAGTTCTATTTTTCGCAGGACGAAGATGTTCAAAAACATGAGAAGCAGAAGGCAAGGGAACTCAGAAACAGCCAGTGGTGGAAACGAAAAAGATCGCAAGGCGTCTGTCACTACTGCCGAGGAAGTTTCCCACCCAGGGAGCTTACCATGGATCATCTTGTTCCAATTGCAAGAGGTGGCCGATCTGTTAAAAACAATGTGGTGCCATGTTGCAAGGATTGCAATACAAAAAAACGCCACATGCTTCCTATAGAGTGGAATGAATACATGAGCAGACTTGATCCAGGCCACCATTGAGCCTCTAAAACTTACCTTGTTCATCTTCCGCTCTTTTTCATTGAAGCCTTCTTAACCCCTGAAAGATCAAATATTATTGGCAATAGAATAATCAGCAATAAATTCCAGATTTCAGAGGCTTTGAGTTCTACAAGTCCCTCTTCCCGTTTTCATTTTTCTTCAGGAAACCAAGTCCTTTGGGCGTCAAGTCCTTTGGGCGTGGGCAGGTTGATTCAAACAATTTTTTATTTTTTGTATTTGCTGGATTTTTTAGTGCATAGTCTATGTATGGTCTGAGCGTGCCACTCACCTCTTCCCGAGAAAGTAGGCTGTCCAAGACTCACAAGATGTTGTGCAACCTCATCAAATGTTTTACCCTTGGCACGCATGGAGTGTATGATCTCCATGACTTCTTCTCGTGTCAGCAAGGGCATCTCTTCTTCTGTTGCTGTTAAAACTGTCGGGGTTGGAATTATTGTCTGTTTTTTTTCTGCAATCCCTGTTTTCGTCCCTTTTGGAGTCTCTGATGCTTCCTTTTCCGATATATCTGCTCCCCGGGGTGCGAATGCTTCTTTGATATCTGCTTTTTTACGTCTGATAACCTTTACAGTCTTTTTCTCGTCTTCCGACAAATAATCCTTCATGGGTGATTTTATAGAAAATTCAACATCCTGGGTGTCATCACTTCTTTTGTCAATATCTTTTTTATTGCCATATTCAGAGTCAACGTCCATGTTATCAATATCTTCATGATCAGCATCCAGAAAGTCGTAGTTCTTTTTGTTGAAATCCTCTGGTTCGATATATTCGGCATCAACATTTTCATCATCACCAACAATATCACTGTAAGAGGATTCGTTATCAGCGATGTTTGCCTCAAGAGCTTCGGATGTAATGGTGCCAGACTCCTCATTTCCATCAATATCTCTGGATATACTGGATGCCGAAGTGGCAGATGTCTTTTTAAATGCAAAGGATTCTTTAAAAGAGGGCATGGTAATTACCCTGAGATACTCTGCAATCTCTTCAAGTGCTATGGCCTTGCGCTCTTCTGCAATAATTCTTTTTTCATGAACGGAGATAAGCATCTCCTGATTTTTTGTATACGCATCCATCAGATCCAGCATGACATCAAAAGGGTCAACCTGAGGTGCATAAGATGGCTGATGCTCTCCTCCTGGCATATGAACATGGGAAGAGGCTCTTGTCGCTGGCCTTTTTATATTTCCGGTTCTTGTACCCTGGTAATTGCCGTGGTTCTGAAAATTTGGGGCTGTGTTAAAATTGCTGTTGTCAAAACCTCTTCTTGTCTTTGCAGTTCTTTTATCTTTATGACCGCCTCTCAGACTCTGAAGAAAATCGTTCATTGATTCTTCTCCTTGTTTTTTATTTGTCGATTAATTCATTGATTTTTCTTAAAAATATATGCGACTTGCTGCAAACTGATTACCAGACGGCAATAACCGTCGAATCAGGATTATTTTAACGCCTGACTTTGAATATTTACGATGGATCATACTGTAATACAATGTGACAGCATTACAACATCATAATAGTAAAAAAATAATGTCTTATGCTAAACAAAAAAGACCCGTGCCTTCAGGAACAGGTTAATGTATGATTTTTTGATAAAGGGATTTAAGTATTTATGGTGCATTAAGTATTATAGTGAATGCGGTGATCTGTAATCTCAGGAATTTACTTTATCTGAAATTTATCGTATTCTGTCAAGCATTTTTGTACTTAAAGATAAACTGGCATATTGGATGGGTAGCAAAGATTATATTTATTAATTTTTAAAGGAAAAATAATGAAACCTTCTTATGAATACAAAATAAACTATAGCATTGAGAAGCCGGAAACAATTAAAAAAGAGATGATCGACCCCATTGATTATGGGTACAAATCAAAAAGAACCATTGACATAACAATAAAACAGCCTGAATTCACATCAGTATGCCCCATGACAGGACTTCCTGATATCGGCAGCATTATAATAAAATACCGACCGGATCAGAAAATAGTTGAACTTAAATCTCTTAAATTCTATCTGCTACAGTATCGAAATGTGGGGATTTTCTATGAGCATGTTGTCAACCGGATTCTGGATGATATGGTAGATATGCTTGAACCGCTTTACATGGAGGTTATTGGTGAATTTACCCCCAGGGGCGGGGTCAGTTCCATGGCATCAGCAGTTTATGAAAAAAAATAGGTGCGTGGATATAGTTTTACCGCGAGAATGAATTTTGATATTCATTGATTAGCCGGATGGCTTGCGACATTGACTCGATATTGGACAGATCTCTTCGGAATGTGCTGCATCCAGGCCATCCCTTTACAAACCATACAAGGCGGCTTCTCATCATTTTGCAGGCAGTCGCCTCTCCGAAATACTCTACAGAATCAGAAAGAAGTTCCTTCATAACTGAAAAAATCTCGTCTGAAGAACGGGTTTTGCAATACTGCCCGGATATAGACTCATTTAAAGATTTTGATGAATTGACTGGACTATCTTTGCCTGATAACCGGTCAGCATCGGCAATATCCGTGTTTTGAGCAAGCAGGGATTCAATATCTGACAGAATAAAGGGATTTGACAGAGCAGCCCTTCCAACCATTACAGCGTCGCATCCTGTTTGATTGATCATTTTTGCTCCATCCAAAGCAGAAACAATATCCCCGTTCCCGACAAGAGGGATAGACAGATGTGGTTTAAGCCTTTCTATCAGCGTCCAGTCCGCTTTCCCGCGAAAACCCTGAGAGGCTGTTCTAGGGTGAAATGTTATTGCGTCAACTCCGCATTTTTGAGCCATCTGTGCGATACGAAACGCATCAGTGCCAGAGCTGTCCCGTCCGGATCGTATTTTAATGGTAAGCGGAATGGAGATCACTTCACGTACAGCCCTGAGTATATCCTCTGCATTGGCGATATTCTGCATCAGGGCAACCCCGGCTCCTGTTTTAACCACCTTTTTGACGCTGCAACCAAAATTGATATCAATGATATCTGCCATACCCTGCCTTTCGATAAAAGCTGCTGCTTTTGCCATTTCACAAGGTTCTGACCCAAAAATCTGGACTGAAAGAGGCCTCTCTTCCGGATCACTTTGAAGAAGGGAAAAGGTCTTTTCCGAATTATACAGAAGGCCTTTGACACTGACCATTTCCGAGCATACCAGTGAACATCCGCACCTTTTTACGATACGCCTGAAAGGCAGACTGGTAATGCCGGCAAGGGGGGCAAGTACGGTATGGCCTTCAATATTTAGGTTTCCAATTTTCATACGGGCTGTTATTAGGCCTCCTGCAGAACTGGTTTTTCATCCGGTAAAATCAAGAAATAAGAAATAAAAATAGAGTTTTGCAGGAAGTCTATTGATTATCCTTTTTCTTCTTTTGAAAATCAGCCAGTGAAACAACATGGCCAGTTTTATCTGCTCCAGAAGCTGACTCTTTCTGTGATTCCTCCAAGTCTGTATCTCTGGGTGCCTGATTTTTTTTATTGCTGTTTTTGTTACTGAATGGATTGTTGTTTTTTGATTGAGAAAACGCGGTATTGCTATCCTCATCCATTTCAAACTCGTCGCGCGGCACCTGCACCACCTCCATTCTCATTTTTTTCCCTCCCATGAAAAACTCAATTCCGTTAATGTAAATATCCTTGAGAGTCCACACTATCAGCTTGACCGGCACCTGCAAGACCAAAAGCTCGATATTAAACCAGTCTTTTTTGACATCCGGCCATATAGCCTCTACCCTGGCAAAAAATATCGGTGAGTCCTCAAGATATACCAGAACAATATCGTTTTCTGTTGCCATTTTTCCCAACCCCCATGCTGATTGAATTTCCTGCAAAACCCGATTTCTATCCCTTGATTTTACTGGACGAAAAGCGAGTTCTGCAGGATGTCTGTTTTTTTAAACATTCATTGCTGCAAGCACACCCTGATGAACGGCATCAAAGGCCATTCCAATACTCTTTGAATCCCCTATAACATCACAGGGGATACCGAGCTTCTCTATTTCAGGCAGAAGTCTGTTATCCGGAACTGAACCTGTAGCAATAACAATGGTGTCCGCAATAATTTCCTCAATACCGTTTGCAGTTTCAATGCGAATACCATCGCGTGTAATTTCAAGGGCTCGGCTCTTTAACCTCACATCTATGCCAACTCGTTCCAGATCCTGAAGCATTCCCCAGCGCGTACTTTTTCCAAAATCTTTACCAGCCTTGTCGAGCATCTCGATTATGGTGATGTGCTTTGTTCCTCTTGTGGCCATCTTGTAGAGAGTTTCAGGAGATTCAGCCCTGTTCACAAAAAGAAATTTCAATGCCTCAGCCGACAGCGTACCCTTTTCCGCCAGAAACAGAGCTGTTTCAACTCCAACAGCACCACCTCCTACAATAACAACGTTTTCTCCGGTATGAACTTTGTCCTGCAATACATCCCACGATTGAACTACACGTGAAACCTGAACATGCATCTGATGAGACAAGTTGTCATCAGATGGTATATAAGCCTGTTCAAAATGGGTCATCTCGATTCCGGGTATAGGCGGAGTCATGGGGAATGAACCAGCAGCAAGGATAATATGGTCAGGTTTCTCTTTTTCAATGTATTGAGCATTTACGGCGGTGTTAAGGTGAATGTCTATATCTCTTATGCTGACCTGGGTTGCAAGATTTCTTGCGAATTCTGCAAATTCGTCCCTCCCCGGAGGAGCCGCGGCCAGAAAAAGCTGTCCTCCAAGTCTGCCGCCCTTTTCGTAAAGGGAAACCTTGTGTCCTCTGTCGGCAAGGGTTATAGCCGCATTCATGCCGGCAGGGCCGCCTCCAATTACCATTACCTTTTTTGCCCTGTCTGTCTTTACGATGGCACGGCTCTTTTCATACCCCGCCCTTGGATTGCAAAGACACTCCACATGTTTGAGTTTAAAAAGATTGTCAAAACACCCTTGGGCACAGGCAATACAATGAATAATCTCCTTTTCTCTTCCTGTTCTTGCTTTCTCGGGCAGATATGGGTCTGCAATCAGACTGCGTCCCATAGCTACCATATCGCATAGCCCATCTGCAATCATCTCTCTTGCCAGTCCTGGATCATTGATTCTGTGGCTTGCTATTACAGGTATCTTTACGACCTCTTTTACTCCCCGTGCAAGATATCCAAAAACTCCTCTTGGAACAGAGGCTGTGATTTGAGGTACCCGAGCTTCGTGCCATCCGACATTTATGCACAAAGCATCCACTCCTGCCTGCTCTTCAAGAGCAGATGCATATCGTAAAAGTTCCTGCCTCTCCTGTCCTTTATGCATAAAATCATTTCCATTCATCCGGACAATCACAGGATATTGTTCCCCCACAGATGCACGGATAGCCTCCATCACTTCAATGCCAAAACGGATACGATTTTCAAAAGAACCGCCATACTCGTCATTTCTCTGATTTGTAAGCGGAGATAGAAACTCACTGATAAGATATCCTGTGCCACTTAAGACCTCAACCGCGTCAAACCCTGCTTTTTTTACCCTTAAAGCGGCGTCTGCAAAATTTCTGATGATCTTTTTAATATCCTCCTTCTCAAGAGCCCGAGGCACCTCTCTTGTCAAACTGGATGCAATAGCGGATGGTGCAACAGGTTTTTCACCGTTGAGAAAAAACGACATATTGTACCTTCCGGCATGATTAAGCTGTACAGATGACCTTGCTCCGTTTTTATTTATTGCCGCTGCAAGGCGGCTTAATCCATCAATGAACTCATCTTTATGAGCACCGATATTGAGACTGTTGCCGGAAAACTCATCTACTGTAGCATATCCAACAGAGATCATTCCTGCACCGCCCCTTGCCCTCTCTGCATAAAATTCCACTATCTGATCGGTAACCTGAAAATTACTGGCCATGCCAAGGTGCATTGCAGGCATGAATATTCTGTTTTTAACGGTAAGAAAATTAATGTTAACGGGTTGAAACAAGGGGTCCATCAGAGTATCTCCTTTTATTGTATTTTGTATTAGTTACCGTGAAAATGACTATCATTTTTATATTTGGGGGTGATTGACACCATGACCGTTCATTTGAAAGTATTTTTGGATAGCTGTAATCATGAGATGTTCATTATTATAGACTTCC
>JADFYT010000120.1 GCA_015232935.1 Desulfamplus sp. | reverse complement strand
CTTAAAGATATCAAACCCCCTTATCAGAAAACTTACCATTCTGGCAAAATTCCCGGATGAGAACCCCAACCCTGTGATACGTGTTTCAAAGAATTGTGCTGTTCTATACAGTAATAATGCAGGGGCAAAACTTCTGGAAAGTATCAACTCAAAAAGACCGGGTGAAAAAGAGACTTTTAAAGTCCCGGAAATCATGCGCTCGGAAATAGTAAAAGCCATAGAAAAAGGAGAGTCTTCAAAATTCGATTTCTTCTCTGATGACAGAACATATCATTTTGTTGTTTCGCCAATCAAGGATATCAACAGTGCCTACCTGTACGGAATCGACATTACTGAACGTATTGAGCTCATGAACGAACTTCGCTTGAACACGGCTGTCTTCATGAACACCACCGAAGGGGTAATGATTTGTGATAAATACGGTGATATCCAGTCAATAAACCCCGCGTTTGTAGATATAACAGGATTCCAGGCTGACGATGTTATAGGCAAGAATCCCCGTTTGCTCAAGTCAGGCAGGCATGACAATAAATTCTATGAAGCAATGTGGGCTTCCATTATCAAACATGGAAACTGGAAGGGAGAGATATGGAACAGACGAAAGGATGGTATTTTCTATCCTCAGGATACAACCATAAACAAAATTACAGACAATAAAGGTGCTATCGCCTGGTATGCGTCAATATTCAGGGATATTACAAAAAGAAAAGAGACGGAAAACCTTTTAATACTGCTCTCTTCCACAGATGGTCTGACAGGCATTGCCAACAGAAGGATTTTTGACGAGATTCTTGAAAAAGAGTGGAAAAGTGCCTTGCGTTCAGGAGCACCAATCTCGATTGCCATGATAGATATTGACCATTTCAAGCAGTACAATGACAATTACGGCCATCAGCAAGGAGACATATGCCTTAAAAAGGTAGCCCTCGCACTTCAAGGATGCATCAGCAGAAGTACTGATCTGCTCGCCCGTTACGGAGGTGAAGAGTTTGTTGTAATCATGCCGATGACAACAAAAAAAGGTGCACACGAATTTGCTGAAACCATGCGTGCGGCAATAGAGTCAATGGCCATGCCCCACAAATATTCCAAAACATCTTCCCATGTGACAATAAGCATAGGGATCGGCGTGGCACAACCTGTCAGGGGAACTTTAGCCTCTGAGATTGTAAGGCTTGCGGATGACGCACTGTATGAAGCAAAAAACTCCGGACGCAACAGGGTCAATATTAAATCCATGACACCGGAAACAGATGAACACAAGGCTGCCACTTCAAAAGAGTCATAAGACAATGCGGAAAAAAACAAAAAGCAAGGTATTAAAATGGATATCATGAATACAAGCATAAAAACAATTTCAACCCGGCTTGGCATGGATTGTCACCAGGTAAGCCGGACAGCACAGCTTCTTGAGCAAGGAGACACCGTACCATTTATTGCCCGCTACAGAAAAGAGGTGACCGGCTCACTGGACGAAGTACAGATAGCGGCTATCAGGGACGCTCTGGGTGCCTATGCCGAGCTTGAGAAGAGAAAAAAGGCGGTGATTGCCTCTTTGCAGGAGAGAGAGCTTCTGACCAATGATCTGAACAAAAAAATCGAAGATGCCGACAATTTAACACTTCTTGAGGATATCTATCTGCCATTCAGGCCAAAAAGGAAAACAAGGGCAAGCGTTGCCCGTGAACAGGGACTTGAACTTTTGGCTGATATTATAATGAACAGGGGGCAATCAGAACAGGAGGCATCAGGATATCTGTTTTCAGAGCATGGCATAACCACTTTGGATCAAGCCCTGGCTGGAGCACGGGACATTGTTGCAGAAAAAATAAGCGAGGATATGCAGACCCGCAGCATACTGAGACGAATTTTTAGAAAAGAGGCGATTGTCAGCTCTTCTGCTGTGGAAAAATCCCGCGACCAGGCGATAAAATTCAGGGATTACTTTGACTGGCAGGAGCCTGTGTCAAAAATTGCCGGACACCGTCTGCTTGCCCTGCTTCGCGGGGAAGAACTGAAAATGCTCAAGGTTTCCATACAGCCATTGGAACAGAGGGCTATTGATATCCTGCACAGCCGCTATAACACTACCGGCAGCCAGACCTGCAACCAGCAGTTTATTCTGGCACTTGAGGACAGCTACAGAAGACTTCTTGCCCCATCGCTTGAAAACGAGCTGCGAAAAGAGTTGAAAACCAGGGCGGACGCTGAAGCAATAGAGGTTTTTTCATCTAATTTAAGAGAATTGCTGCTGTCTGCCCCACTTGGACAGAAAAGGGTTATGGCACTTGATCCAGGATACAGGACAGGTTCAAAACTGGTCTGCCTTGATGAGCAAGGAGATCTTCTTCACAATGAGACTGTCTATCCGGCCACAGGTGATAAAAGTGCTCAGAAGGCGGCAGATACCATAAAAAAGCTGGTCAGCAGACACAGGATTGAGGCCATCGCTATCGGCAACGGTACAGCAGGCAGAGAGACCGACAGCTTTGTCCGCTCTCTTGGCCTTGACGAGGCCATACTTGTAACTCTGGTTAACGAGGATGGGGCATCCATCTATTCTGCTTCTGAAACCGCAAGAAGAGAGTTTCCTGACCATGATATTACAGTCCGAGGGGCTGTTTCAATAGGCCGAAGGCTACAGGATCCACTGGCAGAGCTTGTGAAAATAGATCCAAAATCAATTGGTGTCGGTCAGTACCAGCACGATGTCAGCCAGAACGCCCTGAAAAAGGGGCTTGAGGAGGTTGTGACAAGTTGCGTCAACAAGGTTGGAGTTGAGGCAAACAGTGCAAGCGTCGAGCTTCTAAGTTATGTTGCAGGTTTAGGGTCAGCACTTGCGACAAATATTGTCAGCTATCGCCAGGAAAACGGTCCCTTTAAATCAAGAAAAGAGCTGCTCAAGGTTCCTCGCCTGGGGCCAAAGGCTTATGAGCAGTGTGCGGGTTTTTTGCGTATCCGCAACTCTGCAAACCAGCTTGACAACACAGGTGTCCATCCGGAACGCTACGACCTTGTGAAAAAAATGGCAAAGGATCATGGATTTGAAGTAAATGACCTGCTTGTCTCCGATTCAGCAAGAAAGAAGATAATGCTTGAGAACTACCATGAAAATAACGTGGGAAACGAGACTTTGCTCGATATCATGGCAGAGCTTGCAACTCCAGGCAGAGACCCGAGGGAAAAATTCGAGTGTTTCCGGTTCGATGATACTGTACATACAATGGAAGATCTCAGGATCGGAATGATACTTCCTGCTGTCATTACCAATGTCACCAAATTCGGGGCATTTGCCGATATCGGCATAAAACAGGACGGCCTGATACATGTCAGCCAGCTTGCAGACAGGTTTGTAAGTGATCCTGCGGAGGTTGTGCATGTACGACAGCAGGTAAGGGTCAAGGTTCTTGATATTGATCTTGAGAGAAAACGGGTCGGACTTTCCCTGCGGATCTGAAACTTGCCGTCGTTTTCTGGGCATATCAGCATCTGTCTGAATCAGGATGCTCAGGATTTACAGGATGAACAAGGATTTGTGTCCTGTAAATCCTTTCATCCTTAATATCCTGATTCAGACAGTGTTGACAAGGCTCTTGAATGGATAGGTATCGACTTTGAGTATTCAATGAATTTGAAACCCATTGAATTTTAGCTAACCAAAGCGGGTCTCCAATTCATTATTTGACTTCCATGGCTACTGTGCTCCGAGCACTACATTATCAAGTCCTCCGGTTGCACGCGATGAGCCATATTCTCCCCTGATTCTGAGGCTTGTCAAAGTTGAAAGAACCTGCCTGATATTATCGTTTGTTGCATCCACATAAGATGTCAGACTGCTTTTTGTGCTCATTTTCCAGCCTGACGCTCCGTCAAGGGCAATTGAATAAGATCTCCACGCGGCTTCTGGCTCAGGGTGGTCAGATTGCAACTGAAAGATATGCATATCGTTGCCGGAAGCGTCTTTACCGCTCAATACAACAACAGGTATGAAAAAAGAATCACCAGTTCTGGTATTGTCTGTTTTAAGATCAAAGGCAAGTTTTTTGCCCAGAGCAAAACTTCTGTCCCCTCTGTATTTACTCGAATAGGTGGTAAAAAACCACCAGTCACGCTGATCACCCACCCACGAAAGATGACCTCCCGGGTTGCCTCCGCTCGATTTGTAATCTGCAACATCCTCTGCCCGAAACCAGCCTGACGCATATCCGGGAGCCATGGAACCTATTCCCCAGCGGTCGTAGCTTTCGTCATATGAGCTGTCAAAAGTGCTGACGATGGCTGAAGGGGGAGGCTCTACATCTTCTGACAGAGGCCCAAGAGCGATTTTCTCTAAAATAACATCAGTGGTAGAGACCATTGTCCCTGTGTCAAGAAGGCCGATATAAAGACTAAAAGAGCTTTGGGATTCAAGGCTCTTTTTTAGCGATGAGAGATCCATGACACCATTAACAGTTGATATTCCTGCCGCAGAGACACTCGCGTTTTTAGAAATATAAATACTGTTGCCTGCCCCCGCACTCTTATTATCTTCCGAAAGCTCGATCCACAAGGTCACTTCTGCAGTGTTGTTCCTGTCTCCATTATATATCGGAATTTCATAATTGAGTGTTGTGGCATGCTCACTGAAAAAATTATCGCCAAGGTTATTTCCAATTGTTTCCCATATGTAGCCGCCTTCAGCGGTTTCATCAAATTTGAGATTGACCTTTCCTGTATGACCTTCACCATCCCTGCCAGAAAAATAGAGATGACCGAATGCAGAGTGTGGATAGGCAGGTATGCCTATCGACTGTTTTGCACGCTTGATATGGGGAGCAACTTTTGACCAGGTCAACATGACAAGCTGGGTAAAAGAGTTATCCTTAAAGGAGTCATAAAAAGAGACCTCCTCGTACATGGTTCCCTGGGAGTTGTGCTGGATAAGGGTAAATTCACCATTGAGCTCATACCTGTAACCCAGAACCAGCACGATGTGGCCGGATCTGGTAAATATAACAGGAAGCCCCTGATCTATCAGCTCCATGATCTTGTTCTTGACTGAACTGTACCTGAAAAATCTTGCATAGGTTACCTCATCGTCACCAATAAGTTCAGTATAAAGATGATAGCTCGCAAAACCAAGACCATCGTTAGTGCCAAGCCCCATGTTTGCCATCCACTGGTAGATTCTGCGATCGGACAGAGGTCCCTCTTCTGCCGGATAGGAGCCCTTTCGCAGCATCATGGCGGCAGCAGCCCAGCAGGTACCGTCGGATTGTTCAAAATAGGGCATCTCGATGATGCTGGAACTCTTGTCCAAAACAATCTGTTCATCATCTTTCAAAAGGACAATAACCTGGTTGGCACTGTTATCTTTAACCGGATACGCCTCTTTTGATCTGGTACCAGCACTTTTTGACCTGATGGCATCTTTTGCCCTGGTATCAGCACCTTTGAGGGGATCTGGAATATTCCTGAAAGTCCAGTTGTTTTCTATTTTTACAGATACTGTACTTCTTGCCTGATCAAATACAAATTCAAGAGAGTCAGCAGGCCCCGCTGCACCCTGAACATGAACAACCTCTATTTCATCTGCCGACGAAATACCTTTAACAGGTATGGTTAATTCCGAGTGAGAAAGCTCTTCCGTACTGAAAAAGGCATAGGAGGAAACAATCTTTTCACCAATATGGGCGGGATTATCAACCGGATAGAAAAATATATCCGCCTCATTTGCAGAAGAAGGCAGTGACGTTGAAAGTTCGGCTCCACCATCCAGAGCCACTTTTTTGCCTGCGGTATAGCTTCCAAATGATATCTCATTGCTGCGGGGGCCTTTTTTGTCTCCTTTTTGTGCACTGACTGTAAAATACAAGGGGCCGGCAGACAGAATATCAAGTGGAGCATGAATAACAGGCAGTCCTTCGAAGCTGTCCGCGTGGAACTTCTGGGACGAGGTATAGGAGCCGGACTTGGAGCCCATTTCAAAGATAAACGAGTCAGCTTCCTGCACATAATTCCATCTGAGCCAGATAGTCTCGGTGTCACATTCCACAGTGAGCTTAGGCGGGACTTCAAAGGCATTAGGAGATTGTACAATGAATGGATCACCAACAGGCTCTTCATCTTGTCCGTCTGTTGCACAAATCCTGACGTAAAAAGTCATATCTCCAAGATCCTTTAAAAAGCAGCGAAAGGTAGTGGAATTGCCCAGCTCCACCTTAAAAGGATATTCGTCAGGTTCAAGACCGGCTACAGCTTCAAGGCTGACTAAAAGAAGATAGCCGGTGGCTCCTGCAACTTCAGGCCATGACACGATAAGCTCTTCTGCCGTGTACTCGACCGACACTTTTGATTGATCAGGCACTTTAAAGTCAGAAGGATCAATTTCAGGATCAACCGGCAGGGATTTACTGTCTATCCTTGTTACACCTGAAAGCAGCAGTTCTAACCCATTGATTTCAAGAGAACCGTTCTGATATTCATTGTGGTTCCAGGACGAAAGCTCCATGGAAAGAGATTTTGCTCCTGTTGTGCTTACAGGGAGAAGCAGTAGGAGCAGAAACAGGAAGAATACAAGGCCTTTTGAAAAGCACCCTGTTTCTAATATTGACAACTCGGGATATGAGACCGGATTTAAACAAAATTTTTTAGATGTTGTATTTGTATTCATTGCAGCTCCTTTCTTGATTTATACCATGAAAACACATTACGAATTTCATGATCATTATTTGGAATATGCAGGATACGTCCATACCTGTTTGAATCATTGCGTATCAATAATAGCTTAAGAAATTCTGATTCCATTGACAAGTAAAAAATAAAACGATAGTTTCAAAGCAAATTAATAATAACCTTCATGGCCTTTATGTGGCCACTTCTGGTCAGGTGATGGTCAACAGCTTCGGTAAGGGTACTTTTTCAAATGTCGTTTTTTTTAAGATGCCATAAAGTTTATTGCATTCTAAACGGGCATGATTGACATGTATCAATCACCCCCAAATATAAAAAATGATAGTCATTTTCACGGTA
>JADFYT010000011.1 GCA_015232935.1 Desulfamplus sp. | reverse complement strand
ATCAGGGTCTAAAGAACCTGTCTCTGAATATAAAGAACCTGTATCAGTCGCAGAGCCTAAAGAACCTGTATCAGTCGCAGAGCCTAAAGAACCTGTGTCAGCAGCAGAGTATAAAGAGTCTGTATTGGAATATAAAGAGCCTTTGTCAATATCAGAATATAATGAGTCTGGAAATGTTCTGTACGCCTTTGTATCAGATCGGGGTTCTTTAAGTTATAAAGGGAATGGCTGGAAATTGTTGATAAAATTTCCTATGAATACAGCTTTTGCACCTGTAAGGGAGATCGCCAGAAAGTTTGTTATGTTTACAACCGCCATAATGTTTATCATTGCAATTCTTTTCTATTTTATAGGAAGACAGTTGAGCAGGCCCATAGGTCTCTTGACCACGGCTGTAAAAAATATTGGAACAGGTGATCTGTCTGCAAAAATAGAGGTAACGACTCAGGATGAAATCGGTATTCTTGGCAACGCTTTCAACAGGATGATAGAAGAGATCCAGAGAGCAAGAACTACTATGGAAGAGGCTAAAGAATATACTGAAAACATAATCCGCTCCATGACCGACATACTCATTGTGATGTCACCTGACGGAGATATTCAAAAAATAAACCCGGCCGGAGCCAGGCTGTTGGGCTACAAGGAGAGCGAGCTTGTAGGACAACCGGCAGGCTATATTTTTGAATACAATCCTTTTAAGGATGAAATGCTTGAAGAGCTTATGAAAAAAGGCTCCATCACCAATATGGAGATGGATTATAGAGATGTGGATGGCAGAAAAATTCCAATGATCCTTTCTATATCCTCCATGAAGGACAATGATGACAATCTCCAGGCCATTGTTACTGTAGCAAGAGATGTCACAGAGCGGCGACAGGCACAAATCAGGGAGCAGGAGCTTGCAATCAGCAGAAATACGGAAGCACTGTTAAAGAGCCATCAGAAACTTCTTGAGGAGCAGATAAAAGAGCGCACAAAGGATCTCAAGCTGATGGCGGAAAAAGCAGAAGCCCTGAGCCATGCCAAAGGAGAGTTCCTGGCCAACATGAGCCATGAGATACGAACGCCTCTGAATGGCATTTTAGGGATGTCAGAGCTGCTTCTTGATACAGAGCTTGATGGAAACCAGAAGAATTTTTTATATACGATCAGCAAAGAGAGCAATGCATTGCTCAATATCATTAATGATATTCTGGATTTTTCAAAAATCGAGGCCGGCAAACTTGAAATTGAGGAAATTTCATTTAATCTCAGAGCGTTGCTTGATGATGTATCAGACGCTCTTGCTTACAGGGCCGCAAAAAAAGGCATTGAGTTGATCTCTTTTATATCGCCGGATGTACCTTCAAACCTGATAGGGGATCCGGGGCGGCTCAGGCAGATATTCATGAATCTTGGCGGCAATTCCATCAAGTTTACAAACAAAGGGGAGATATTCATTAAAGGCGAACTTCAGCAGCTTGCCGAAAACTCGGTCACAATCCGTTTTCTGGTAAGAGACACAGGCATCGGAATACCAAAAGAGAAACAGGCTGTTATTTTTGAGGAGTTTGCCCAGGCAGACGGTTCAACCACAAGGGAATACGGCGGGACAGGGCTTGGAGTCACCATAAGCAAACAGCTTGCACATCTTATGGGCGGAGATATTGGCCTTGAGAGTGAATCGGGAAGAGGAAGCACTTTCTGGTTTACGGCGGTCTTTGCCATACAGCATGAACAAAAGGAGGTTTCCCAAAAGGAGATAGTTGACCTGAGCGGTTTAAGGGTTCTGGTTGTGGATGACAACAAGACCAACAGGGCTGTACAGATGGAATATCTTCAATCGTGGGGATGTCTGCCGCATGAGGTCAGCGGGGGAAAGGAGGGGCTGTTGTTTCTCATGAAATCTTTTTTCTCTTCAATCACATATGACCTTATTCTGTCTGACGCACAGATGCCTGATATGGACGGATTCCAGTTCGCAAGAGAGTTGAGGATGGTCGAGCCTTTAAAAAAGATCCCTATTCTCATTCTTACATCAATGGGAAGGCTTGGAGACAGTAAAACCTGCAAAGAGATAGGTGTGAACGGCTATATGATAAAACCCGTGAAGCGGGATTATCTGCGAAGAGCGATTGAGAAGGTTCTGGGTTTTGCCAGAGATGATGACACAATAAGCTCCGGGCAATTGGTTACAAGGCATACCCTGTCTGACGAGCAAAGGGATAATTTCCAGATACTGCTGGTTGAAGATTATCCTACCAACCAGGATGTGGCCATGCTTATTTTGACTCAGGCAGGATATCATGTGGATCTGGCCGAAAACGGCCAGGAAGCTGTAAATGTATACAAATCAAGAGTTTATGATCTTATTTTGATGGATATCCAGATGCCGGTCAAAGATGGCTATGAAGCGACAAGGGAGATCCGGAAAATAGAGGCGTCCTTGAAAGAAAAAACAGATGATTTTAAAAATACCCCTATAATAGCCATGACTGCCCATGCTCTTGAGGGATACAGGGAGAGATGTCTTGAGGCTGGCATGGATGACTATCTTACAAAACCTCTGAAACGAAAAACCCTTCTCAATATGGTCAATAAATGGGTCAGGCTCAAAAACCGCGAGGATGACAATCGTTTATCTCAGTCCTGTTTGAACAAGATCTCAGGCGACAGTGAACAACTGCCTGAGGATGAACTGCCGATAAATTACGAGCAGGCTCTTGAGGAGTTTGGTGATAATAGAGATTTCCTGGACAACGCACTTCAAAGATTTCCGGAAATGGTGAGAAATCAGTTGATACAGATGAGAGACGCTCTTACAAATGCCGATGCAGAAACAATCGCCAAAGAGGCTCACAAGATAAAAGGAGGTGCTGCCAATCTTACAGCATCAAGGCTCTCTTCCGCGTCTGCACAGCTTGAACAGGCAGCCAGGGAAAAAAAACTGGATGAGTCAGAAAAATTGATTGATCTTGTTGAAAAGGAGCTGATCTGTCTTGAAGAGTACATTAGTCTTGACAAATCAATTGGCAACAATGAAAAATAGGCCAGGCTTTAAACGGTTGGCATAAACACAAGAGATTTATAGCTATGAAAATATTGATTGTTGAAGATGATCTGATCAGCCGCCTGAAACTTGAGGCCATACTCTCCTCGGTCGATAAGATGCATGACAGCGGCTATTTGAAACGGGATGGAGATTCAGGCGAGATTGTGCTTTCAGACTATGACCTGCTCTTTGTTGAAAGCGGAGACAAGGCGATAGAGGCCGCAAAATCCGCTCCTCTGCCAGATCTTATACTCCTTGATGTGATGCTGCCAGGAGTAGTGGATGGTTATGATGTATGCAAAGAGCTTAAAAAAGATCCGCTGACACGTAACATACCGATTATTTTCGCAACGTCAAAAGCAGACGAGAAAAGCGAAGCCATGGGATTTGAACTTGGTGCTGTGGATTATATCACAAAGCCGTTCAGAAAAAGCATCGTAAAAAACAGGGTGAGGCTTCATCTTGCACTCAAGCGGTACAGGGACCATCTTGAGACCGTTATAGAGGAGCGTACCATTCAGTTAAAAAAAGAGGTGGAGGAGCGCAAGCAGGCTCAACTTCTGCTTGAAAGGGCCAATAATGAACTGGAACGCAAAGTGGAAGAGCGTACATATGAACTTCAAAATGCCCTCAGACAGGTCGCCTATCGCAATCAGGAGCTTGAACAGGAGCAGGCATTTGCAGAAAATGTCTTTGCCAATATCATCAACCCCCGTTTTCTTGATGCTGTAAATATAAAATACCTCATCTCTCCCCTGTCCGTATTCAATGGTGATCTTCTGCTTGTAACGAGAAATCTTGCTGACCAGCAGTTTATAATACTTGGCGATTTTACCGGCCACGGCCTTAGAGCCGCAATCGGGGCAATTCCTGTTGCGGACATATTTTACGACATGACAGAGAGAGGGTATTTTATTGACGATATTGCAAGCGAGATCAACAGCAAATTAAAAAAAATTCTCCCTACAGGGTTGTTTTTGTGTGCCTGTCTCATTGCAATTGACCCTTTGCGAAACATGGTATCTGTATGGAACGGGGGAATGCCTGATGTGCTGATCTATAATAATGACAGAAACACGGTACAGAGGATCTCCTCCCATGCCATGCCGCTTGGAATAGTAGGCAAAGACAAGTTTGACAGAACCATCAAGGTTTCCGGAATCGCCCATAATGACAGAATCTATATGGTCTCTGACGGCGTTGTCGAGACGTTGGATTCCAATGGAGAGTTTTTTGGAAACAGACGCATTGAAGAGTGCATTTTAGATACACCTGAACCGGATCTGATATTTGATGAAATAATCACCACCCTTAAAAGATTCAGGGGTGAGGTTACACCAAGCGATGATATTACAATGGTCGAAATCTCTTATCCCTCGGTGAAATCCATACAAAAAACCGGTCGAAGAAATATTGACATAAAAGAAAAACCGACCATGAAATGGAAGCTGATACTGGAGCTTAACGCGAGTGTTTTACGCACAACAGATCCCATCCCCATGCTGATGCAGCTTGTGGTGGACAGAGATGAATTCAGGGCACACAAGGGCGAGATATTTACGGTTCTTTCCGAGATCCTGACCAACAGCCTGGATCACGGTCTTCTGGGTCTTGATTCAGCGTTGAAAAATGGCCCTGATGGATTTTCGATATATTATAAAGAGAGAGAAAAAGCCCTTACTTTTCTTGAGAAAGGCCATATCAGGATAGATATGGGACATATGCCCATAGACAATGGAGGTAAATTTATCTTCAAGGTAGAAGACACAGGGCCTGGATTCAATTATCAGGAGGTGCTCTGCCGTCCCGCCAATCTTGCGTCAAAACTTGTGAGCGGCAGGGGCATCATTATTCTGCGGTCAATCTGCGAAACACTCACGTATAAAGGCAATGGAAACAGTGTTGAGGCTGTGTATGTCTGGCAAGATTCATGACAGCTCAAGATCAGTGGATTGAGAACATAAGCAGCTTCGCTGCAATTAATGTCTGATTGAAATTCCTGAGTAAGAACATAGGGAGCTTCGCTCCAGATTGTTATTACAGGGTTGAAATTCCTGAGTAATGAAATTGCCGGGTAAAAACATAAAACCACAGTGCATTGCATTTGCAAGGCAAAAACAAAAGATTGAAAACATGAAAATATTGATTGTCGAAGATGATGTAGTCAGCCGTTTGAAACTGGAATCGATTTTGTCCTCAGTCGATAAAACACACGAGACCGGGCATTGGCAACGCAAGAGCGCTAAAGAAGAGATTGTGCTTTCAGGCTATGATCTTGTATTCGCCGAAAACGGGTATAAAGCTCTGGAAATAGCAAGAACAAGCCCGATTCCTGATCTTGTACTTCTTGATGTAATGCTGCCTGAAATGGATGGTTACCAGATATGCTCAGAGCTTAAAAAAGATGAATTGACCCGAAATATACCGGTTATTTTCGCAACTGTAAAAGCAGATGAAAAAAGCGAAGCCCTGGGATTTGAGCTAGGTGCCGTGGATTATATTACAAAGCCGTTCAGAAGAAGCATCGTGCAAAACAGAGTAAGGGTACACCTTGAACTCAAAAGGTATCGAGATCATCTTGAGACAATTATAGATGAACGTACAGCCCAGTTGAAAAAAGAGGTAGAAGAGCGCAAACAGGCTCAACTGCTTCTCCAGAAAGCAAACGACGAGCTTGAAATCAAGGTTGAAGAGCGGACAGAAGAGCTGCAGAATGCTCTCAGACAGGTAGCATACCGTAATCAGGAGCTTGAGCAGGAACATGCGTTTGCCGAAAATGTCTTTGCCAATATCATCAACCCCCGTTTTCTTGATGCGGTAAATATCAAATACCTCATCTCTCCCCTCTCTGTCTTTAATGGCGATCTTCTGTTGGTAACCCGAAACCTGTCCGGACAGCAGTTTATAATCCTGGGAGATTTTACAGGCCACGGCTTGAGGGCAGCCATTGGTGCCATTCCTGTCGCGGACATATTTTATGACATGACCGAAAGAGGTTTTTTTATTGACGATATTGCGTGTGCTATAAACAGCAAATTGAAAAAGACTCTTCCAACCGGCCTGTTTTTGTGTGCCTGCCTTATTGCCATAGACCCTTTGCGAAACATGGTATCCATATGGAACGGAGGCATGCCTGATGTTCTTATCTATGACGAGAACAAGAAGGTTGTAAAGCGGTTTCCTTCCCATACTGTACCGCTTGGCATAGTGGGCAAGGACAAGTTCAATAAAGAGATCAAGATCGCCAGAATTGATAACCATGACAGGATTTACATGGTCTCTGACGGTGTAGTTGAAAAACTTGATTCCAATGGAGAGTATTTTGGGGAGAAAAGCATTGAAGAGTGTATTTTGAATACCCCTGATTCCAACATGATATTTGACGAAATTCTTGCTAAACTTGACATATTTGGAAAAAATCTTCCCGCAAAAGATGATGTCACGATAATAGAAATCTCCTCTCCGTCAGTTAAGCCCAGAAAAAAAGCCGGTACAGATTCCATTGACGAAAAGGAAAAACCCGTAATGGAATGGAAAGTTGTGCTGGAACTGAACGCAAGTGTTCTCAGAACAACAGATCCCATTCCCATGCTTATGCAGCTTGTGGTAAACAGAGAAGAGTTCAAAACACACAAGGGAGATGTCTTTACGGTACTTTCCGAGATTTTGACCAACAGTCTGGATCATGGGCTTTTAGGTCTTGACTCTGCCTTGAAAAACAGCCCGAACGGTTTTGCAAAATACTATCAGGAGAGGCAAAAAGCACTCACCTTTCTTGAAACTGGCGGCATCAGGGTGGATATGGGACATGTGCCTATGGATAAAGGAGGCAAATTTATCTTCAAGGTTGAAGACACCGGACCCGGATTTGATTATCAGGAGGTTCTCTCACGCCCAGCCATCACTCCTTCAAGCCTTTTCAGCGGTCGCGGCATTCTTATTCTGCGTTCCATGTGCGAAAGTCTGGTTTACAAGGGCAATGGCAACAAGGTTGAGGCTGTTTATGTCTGGCATGATGACTGATGCCGTTTTTGTTTGTGGGGATTGCAATTTTATGACAAATCATAATAGGAGAATAATATTATGCAGGCAGTTGAATTTGAAAGTAAATCATATAACGGAATTATTGAAATTCCTGCAATTCATAAAGAGTGGTATGACAGGCCTGTAAAAGTCATTCTTCTTACAGACAACAAATTAAAAAACAGCAGTAAAGATACTGATAAATCAGGACTCATCCATTTTTTTAACAGATTCAACGCAGATTTGACAGGCTATCGGTTCAATCGGGATGAGGCAAATGAACGATAAATATTTTCTGGATACCAATGTCCTGATTTACAGCATAGGTAATATCATATCCAAGAAAACAATAGCTATTAATCTGATAGGTAAAGATGCTGTGATTTCCACACAAATCATTACTGAATCTGCAAATGTAATGTCTCGTAAGCTTAAATATGGCTATCCTGAAATACGTGTCATAACCAACAGACTTACAGAAGAGATGAGCTTACATATTATCACTCATCATACTATAAAAACAGCTCTTGACATCGCAGAAAAATACGGATTTTCTTATTATGACAGTCAGGTTATTGCCTGTGCTTTAGAATCTGATTGTTATATTCTCTACTCAGAAGATTTGCAGCATAACCAGTTGATTGAAAATAGTGTCAGAATTATAAATCCGTTTAGAATTTCTGGTTGATATCAATACCTTTTGATATCACAGGCTGTCCCGCTTTATGGCGGTAGCTGTATCTGCCCTATTCTGCTCACTGCCTGCTGATCTGAAAATATTTTTGATGCTGAATCCGCTTCTCTTTTTTTCAGGTGCTGCCGAAGCGGATTTCCAGACAACAGGAGTGGAAAAGCGGCTCCATCCCCATTTAATAACGGAAACAAGCCAGAAAGAGAGCCACAGTGCCCAGGCCAGCATGGCTGCACGGTAGGCTGTCATGGGCAACGAAAACAGCCAGGCCACAGGAAGAGTCAAATCGCTCATGTCATGATACCACCGCAAAAGCCTTCCTGTTGAGCCATTGCCTGTTATATTCATTGCAGGATGCCCTAAAAGTCCTCTGGACACTGCAAAAAGAAGCGATACAAGGGCAATGAATGTCAGGGCCGCAATGCAAATCTGCATGAGATTAAATCTGAATGGTGTCAAACCTTTACTCTGATCGGTAACTTTAAGGTTCTCGCCCCATTTTTTTCGCCTCTCCAGCACCACAAGCCACGCCACAACAAAGATGCAGGCAAAGCTGTTGCTCATGGACATGCCGATTCCAAGCAGAAACCACTGGTAAAATCTAAGAGGGGCAAGGCCAGACATGGCAAGTCCCGCCGAGACAACAATAACCACAATCAGCACTGACCAGAAAAGAACCGCAGGGCCTGAAAGCTGCTCTCCTCCCACAAAAAGAGGCCATCTGTCTGAAGATATATGAAGATCAACAGCCGCATTCACGCTTGGCATGCCAAGATCAACAACCGGTGTGCTGTAAAAGGATTCAATCCCCTTGTCATCTCTCCAGGCAAGTTCGATGTTCTGGCTGCCGGGACTTATCGGAAGAACCACATTTTGCCCCTCCTGGCGTATCAGTTGCACAGAGCCGTTGATCTTCAGCTCCTGAAGCTGGGCACCCTGCGGAATTTTTATTGTGTGCTGTCCTCCCTGGCTGCTCTTTATGGAAAGTCTGAGAAGTGCACGGCTGCTTCTTTGCCCTGGATGAAGTTCCAGAAAACTCTTTTCAATGGTAAGTGTCTGCCCCCCTACCCCTTTGGGTCTGGATATCTTTAATATAACCTCCTCGCCGGGCCAGGGATGCCATGCAGGATACCACCGATCCTGATTTTTGTGCATTATGACCGGTATCCCTTGCGTTTCAACATGAAAAACAGGGCTTGCGTCAAGTTTCCAGATCTCTGTCCATTCAAGGTTTTTTTTGTTGTCGCCTGACAGGGCATGATAGAGCCTGATTGTATCCGAAGATTCCAGGAAAGATTCAAAGGTAATTGAATCTGCCGTACTGTTGAGCGTCACCCGGGCCACTCCGTTTTTTACCCTGATCCCTTCTGTGACAACCGATTCTCCTTCGAGCAGCGGAAGATTCAAGACAATGGCAGATCCAGAAGGTGTCATACGCCGCACTGTTGTTTCAACTTTCCAGTCAAGCCCTAAAAGAACCGTTCTCTCTACAAGCGCGAACGGCGGCAGAAGACCTGTCTCAAGAATCTGCATCTGATCTTCAGACTCTCCCGCGATCCGTCTGAACTGAAGCTGGTCATCCATGCTTGCATCAGGCCTGATTCCCTGCACATCCCATCCTGCAGCATTGACCTTGCCTGAATGGGGCTTCATTGCCATAGGCAGTTGAAAGCTGTTCTGGTTGCCAACCCTGCCTTTAGCCACAACTATATTTTTACCTGTTGGCACCATGATCCACAGATGCTGGCCGGAACGAAAGAGCGCCTCCGGATTTTTACCGTTTATCAGTACTGATGCCGGCAGCCAGTGACGGCTTTGACCAGGCAAAGGGATAGCTGTGTCAATCGCGGCATCCACATCAAGTTCAAGCTCAAGATTTTCCGGATCAATGGATATCAGCATGCTTGAAATATCCGCACACGATGGAAAGCATTTGTCCTTTTCCAGAAGACGCTGTTCAAGTTGAGCCAGAATCTCGGGCGAGGGTATTTCGCCGGCATTGGTTGAGGATGGATTCGATATGGTCAACAGCGTTGCTGAGAGCAATATCAATACAGAACCCGCGGCAGATGAAACAGTGGAAATACGGCTGGATAAACGGCCTCCATAACCCGCACCACGGAACATGCCAAAAGCAAGCAAAATGATCAGCCCTACCCTTAAAAACGCAAGCATCAGATTGACACCTGGACCGGTAAGGAAGAACGAAACGCTCTGACCCGGCTCGACCGGTCCTGACCAGCTGAAACTTATGGTTCTGAACGGCTGCCACAAAGGAAGGCCAGGGCCTGTCTGTGTCAAGGATTTGGGGTCATACTGCATAACCCTTGTCTGGTATTGTGACTTATCCTTGTCATATCTGGAATACGACATTGGAGAGAGCCCCTTTACAGCCATATCCTCAAGCCTTCTTTTTGCCTGTTTTTCGTATTTTTGTACCATGCCCATATTCTGCTTTTCCAGTTGAGCCTGCTGTTCAAGCGAGTCAGGTTCCGATTCAGCAATGTTGAAGTTATCTTCGGAAGGCAAAGGTGATTCAGGTTCCATCATGTTTGCCCCCATCATGCCTGATCCTGCCTTTTCTTTATTCGGGATCATGCCGGCATTCTGGATAGAGTGATTCATGGATACCCAACGCTGTTCAAGCTGAGGATATATTCCCACCCTCAATGACCGGATAGCATATGGAACTGAAACAAGAAGCAGGATAATGACAACTGCAAACTGATATGTTCTGACAGCTTTTCCAAATTTTCCTGAACGGACAGTTTCTGAACCGCCCGTTTCTGAAGTGCCCGTTTCTGAAGCGTCCATTCCTGAGCTGTCAGTTCCTGAGCTGCCTCTGGCGAGTTTGAGCATGGCAAAACCTGCCAAAAGAAAGAGCCATACATAACGAGGTGCTCCTGGTTCATGGTAAAGAAGAGCCATTGTTATAAAACCCGCTACAGCAAGCCCGGTTGAAAATATCCTTGCCGTGGCAATGGTGAATATAAGCAGAATAAAAATATCAAGAAGAGACCATCTTTTAATCCATGTGCCTGGAATGTTGTCAACTCCTGTGGCAGCGATCAGCTTCCATCCGGGAGGAAGGTTGAGTCGTCCGCTCACCTTCTGAAAAGAGTGTTTCCATCCTGTCGCACCAATTTTGTAAACAGGTCCCTCAAGAGTGCTATCTGCAATCAGGTTGAGCTTGCCGCTTCTTACCTCGACTCCGGCTGCAAGGGATGAATCCTGTCTTGTAATCAACTGCTCCACTCCATCAACCGTTATCCTGCCGGGAATCATTGTCTGCTCCATATCCATACGCCAGTCACTGTTTTTCCTGCCTGTTATTTTATCCTGAACAGTATAGCCGGTTCCGTCAAAGGCAAGCCACAGTGTACGCTCAAGGTTCAATTGATCCGGCGAAGGAGAGGGGTCTCCTCTTTTAAGCTCCTTGAATTTCATGGCCTCACCTGCCATTACAACATGAGCAGGCCAGGATTTCCACTCCTCGGGCAGGGATGTCATCTGCGGGTCAATCGGTGTAACTCCTGATATCTCGATCACTCTCAGGTCAGGGTGCCGCACCACAGACCAGATCTCCTGTTGTGGCCAATATCCGTCATCAGAAGGCTTAAAGCCAAGCTCCTCAAGATGTCCGGTATGCCTCATGGCAAGTGTAAAGCTGTATCTGCCGGGTTTTACCTGTATTCTCATTCTACCGTCAGACTCAAGTTTTGACGGTAGATCTGTGTTCAAGGAGAGCGGTATGAACTCCAGAGGAGAATATAGAGGCCCAAGCGTTACTTCTCTTGGTGAGCCTGAAATATCAAGCGTGGCATGGAGTGTTGCCTGCGGAGGAATCGAGTCGTCAATCAGCCTGAAACTTTCAACCTTGAGCCGGTTCTCCTCCTTTTGTTCAACGTGGAGGGTCTTGAGCCATAATCTTCCTGTATCGTCCAGGTTAGGAAATTCGACCTTCCGGCCATCCATCACAAGATTGACCAGTGCTGATTCAGAAGGAATCTGGATATACTCAGGCTGTCTGCTCCATGAAAATGAGCCGGTGATTGTGTAGTATCCGGGCTGAAGTCTAACTGAAGGAACACTCTGTGAACTATCCGCATATTTACCACTATCTGTCTTGAAAAATGACGCAGCCTGAGAAACCACCACAGCCGGAACGCCGTTCAGCATATCACCATCTTTTGCGGTCAGGCCGTCAAATATATTTGTTATTACGTTATCATTGTTTTTTACCATTACATTTCGAGGCCGGTTTGCCCCGCTGCCGGGAAGCGGAATATAGGTTTCGTGGTATATCCGCCACTGCTGTACAAAGGTTCCGCCCTTGCTGTCAAGATCCAGATTGATGGATGTCGGCCAGGCACACTGGATATTGTCTGGATCATTAAAGTGCGGAATGCACTCAAGAGAACGGGTCTTGTCATGAAGAACCCACCTGATCCAGGGCTTGAGATCTTCGGGGATGTAATCAGGTGATCCGGCTGAACAGACAGAGCGTGAAATCAGTGTGCAAGAGCATGAAACCAGCAGATATAACAATACGATTTTGAAAATATCGAGGGATGTTTTCATTTTTTTTCTCCTTTTATCTAAAGTTGGAATTGCTGATATTCAAGAGACTTAAGATTCCCCTGCATGTTCTTTGCTTTATAAATAAAGATTTTGCATTAATAAATATTTATGTTATTTTTATCCAAATTCAGCAAATTGTAAACAGTACAATCAAAATACGGATGGTGAAACCATGTTAAATAAACGTTCATGGCCGTTGTAAGGCCACCCGAATCATGAAAATCAGAAAATCAGAACGCATTTTCATGGTAAGAGTATCTTCCAAAATATAACATCATAAATGAGTTCTTTGATCACTTTAAGGAGGTTTTCAACATGGAATCATTTCACTGGAGTCAGGATTTTGTGACTGGTTTGCCTGAAGTTGACAGGCAGCATCGCCATCTTGTTGATGTCATTAACAGATTTGGTGACCTTCTTGTGCATAATGAACTTCTGTCAGATGACGTTGAGGCTGTCTTCAAGGAGCTTGCCTATTATGCTGACTATCACTTCAAAGAGGAGGAGAATCTGATGCTTGAAATGGATGTGGATGATCGCCACCAGAAAGAGCATTGTGATGAGCACAGCCATTTTTTGAAGGAGTTGACATCCATGAAGACGGGCTTATCCTCAGAGAGCCATTATGCAGCCGAATCCCTGTTCAGGTTTCTTGTTCACTGGGTTGCGTATCATATTCTGAAAGCTGACCAGGATATGGCAAGACAGATTGAAGAGATCAAGTCGGGCAAGACTCCTGATGATGCATATGGAGTCAATGATACTGTAAACAGGAACAGATCCACAGAACCCCTTCTTATTGCCCTTAAAGGTCTGTTTGAGGAAGTATCCAGAAGAAATAAGGAGTTGGTCAAACTGAACGAAAGTCTTGAACTTAAGGTTGCTGAACGCACCAGGGAACTTTATGAGGCAAACCGCCATCTGGAGGAGATCTCCCTTACAGATGTCCTGACAGAGCTTCCAAACCGCCGTTATGCCATGAAACAACTAAGGGCTCTATGGGACAGATCCTCAGAAACAGGATCAGCAGTAGCCTGCATGATGGTGGATGCCGACGGCTTCAAGCAGATAAATGACAACTATGGCCACGATGCCGGTGATGTTGTTCTCAAGGTGCTTTCAAAAGAGCTTTGCCACGCTGTTAGAAATGATGATATTGTCTGCCGTCTGGGAGGTGACGAGTTTTTTATCCTCTGCCCTGATACGCCTCAAAACGGAGCCATGCATATTGCAGGCATAGTCAGAAAGGAGATAGACAGATTGCGTGTTCCAGCAGGCCAGGGCGAATGGAAAGGCAGCATAAGTATCGGGGTTGCGGCCCGTACACCTGAAATGAAGACGCCTGATGATCTTATTAAAGCTGCGGATGAAGGGGTTTATGCTGCCAAAAATGCAGGAAAAAACTGTGTGCGAAGTATCTATGAGTTGCCAGTGGAGCAATAATATTTTGCGGAGAGTGCGTCTATCCATTTTTAAACCATGAAAATGCCTTCTGATTTTTATCAATATAAACGAGATTAAACCGACAGAGAGTACCAATGCAAACCCAGGATTACTACAAAATACTTGCTCTTGACAAGAGAGCAACCCCTTCCGAGATAAAGAAGGCATATAAAACCCTTGCCATAAAATACCATCCAGATAGAAACCCTGATGACATGCACGCCTCTGAAAAAATGGCAGCCCTTAATGAAGCTTATGCGGTTCTTTCAAATCCGGACAAAAAAAGGGAGTATGATATGTTAAGGGATCGTTTTGGCGAAGATGCGGCCGGAAGATTCCGCCAGAATAACACCTATGATGATATCTTGAGAAACTCTGATATTGAGAAAATTTTCCAGGAGATCGCACAGAGTTTTGGCATCAGGGGATTGAATGATCTTTTCAGCAATGTAAATATCAGTGGCAGAAGCACAGATATGGGCGGCTCAAGCTTTTTCTTTTTTGGCACCTTTGGCACTCAGCCACATAACGGTTTGAGACGGGAAACATTCGGGCAGCAGCAAAGCAGTGATTATGTTTCAGGCGGCCAGGCTCCATGGGGAGATCTGGATAACAGGAGCGAGACTGCCCCGAAGTTGAAATTTCATCAGAAGGTATTGCGTGATGTTGGCAGTAAAATAATGAAAAAAGCGGTGGACAAGCTGTTAAATGCCGGTGTGAACACTCTTAACGAGCTTCATGCCGCCAACAGAGGAGATATTCACGATACCATAACGCTGTCCGCTTCCCATGCAAAGAGAGGCGGACCATATGCCTATTACCATCAGCATAAGGACAAGAAGCTGATTGTAAAAATTCCGGAAAACATCCAGAACGGCCATAAAATAAGGCTCAAGGGTGCGGGCTTTCCAAGTGCTGATACAGGAGAAAACGGAGACCTGTTTTTGATGGTCAATGTAAAACAAAATCTTTTATCAAAAGTTAAAAATTTTATTTCAAAGTGATTTTTCCGGCTGATTGAATAAGCATATAGGATATTTACACAGCATTTCATCGGATATCATTTAAATTATACGCTATATAAGCAGGAAAGCATTGATGAAGTTTGAATTTGATAAAGTAAAGAGCCTGATAAATCTGGAAAAGCACGGCATTGATTTTGAGGATGCACAGCAGCTTTGGAATGATTTGGATTTGCTTGAAATTCCAGCTAAAACAATAGATGAACCCCGTTTTATGGTAATAGGCATGATTGATGGGAAATGTTGGTCTGGCGTAATCACATATAGAGGGAGCAACATTAGAATCATTTCTGTTCGCAGAGCTCGAAAAGAGGAGGAAAATTTATATGAAAGCTGAAGAATTTGATAAAAAATTTGATGATGGAGATTACATTATCAATGATTTGGATATCTCCAAAAGCAAGCGAACCATGCAAAATCAGAAGCGTGTTAATATTGATTTCCCGCTCTGGATGATTGAGTTATTGGACAAAGAAGCTGGTCGTGTAGGTGTAACTCGTCAGTCTATTATAAAAATCTGGTTATCTGAACGCCTAAGGACATTGGTTTCCAATCAAAAGTTTTAACCCCGCATTTCAGCTATAAGGCCAACAAGGTTTTATGTTTTATGGCAATGATCTCCTCTTTTGCAAGACATCTGCCAAGACTGGCACTTTGTGATTTTATCTCTTCTGTAATCTTGTGAAGTCGCTCCGGCTCAAAATCAATTTCCATTGACTCAAGATATCTCTTTACAAGGTCTCTGCCGCAAAGAACGTTGAGGAAATACTCTTCTGGCAGATTATAGTCTTTCTTAAAAATCCCAAAATTAGCACCCGCATGTGTGCCGGCAACATGGGTTCTCGAAGCTGCTCCAAAAAAAGGAGTGTTATAGTTAAGCAGAGCCTCTCCGGTCTGAGTTTTACAGATATCGCTTACATACTGGTAATATGCCTTGAACAAATTTATATTGTCTGTATCAAGCCTTATTTCATAGCCCTGATTTTTGAGGAACTGTGCCACTGTAAAGAGATCTCCGATACCGTTTCTCTCTCCGATCCCCAGAGCCGAAAGTTCCACCACGGTTGCCCCTGCCTTTACACCCATCAAAGTATTGGCAGAAGCCATTCCAAGATCATTGTGGCAGTGGACGCTGATCTTTGTGCGTACCGAAGCTGTGAGCTCTTCACAATCAATCTCCTCAAAGTCAAGAGTTTGGGATATATCTGATTCTGAAAATTCAAGGGTGTCGTCAAGTTTGGAAACAATCTTGCTTACAGCATCGTAAAAGTCATCTGGCGACATGATACCTGATGTGTCAGGCAGCGACAATATGTCAATCCCGATCTCTCTTGCGAGAAAATACGAGACTCTTTCAAGCACTTGCCAGGAGTTTGATGAATCTCTTACGGCAGGAGAGACTCCGCCTGAAAACGCTCCGATATCAAGAATCGCAATCGAGATCCGTGAGTCTGGAACTCTTGATCTGAGTTCTTGAACAGCCGCCCCTATTTTATTTAAACTCTTATGGATCTCTTCTTCATCTGCCCCTGTCTGGATATTTGCATGAAGATGAAAATCAGCAACCCCGGTCATGACAAGAGAATCCACATCACGGATTGATGCTCTTCCCATCCCTGCCACCCTGATTGCATATCCATTTTGATGCACAACCTGATTGAGATATCTGATATGCTCCTGCTCTGTAATATGGGCAGGAGCGTATCCGGCCTGACAGATATCCACGCCAAGCTCCTCCTGGAATTCAAGAATGGCTTTTCGCTGCTCCTTTGAGAATACAATCCCTCTGTGCTGCATCCCTTCTCTGATAGTCTGGTCAATTACAGTAATTTGTTTTGTGCTCATTACGGTATCTGTTGTCCTTTTCTGTTCTGTCTAACTGTCTGTACTCCTATCTGTTTTTTTCCTGTCTTTTTGTCTGTATGAAATTCAGGGTTCAAGAGAGCACTCTTGCCTGAAGTATTTCCATATTTCACATTTAAGGCCGGTTTCAGGATTAACGCACAGATAATCTACATTAACTCCGTTTTCAATTATCGGTTCAAGGGTGTATCCATTGTTAACACAACGGGTTGCGGCAGGATTTGCCATTGATGGTTTTGAGTTGTTTTCTGAAGCAGTTGTCTCCTTGTTCTCCCCTGCTCTGTTTTCCTTGCAGGCAACAATGAAAATAAAGGCTGATAAAAGGCATATTAAATATAGTAACTTTTTTTTAAACACTGGACTGTTTCCCCTTGTTTTTTTAAACGGGGGTAATGCTTCTGATTACCCCCGTTAGCTGTTTAAATATTCAGGCTGTCATGATTAATTTAAGGCATCGGTTTTGATGATGTGGTCGGGAAAATCACCTTTGCCCTGGCTGAAATGGTCTTGGAATATATGGTATTATCCTCTTCATTGCCATTTTTGCCAGTAGCGTCCTCACCGCTCATCTGCTCCCCGATTTTAGGCTCAAGAACTTTCATTCTGGTACCGCCATTTCCCATACGGGTGATCTCGACCTTTTTCCATACAACATCGGCTGGAGGCAGTTTCTTTCCGTTGTAAGCTTTACCAGAACCGTCTGTATCTCCATTTGAAACTGCGGCTGTGTCACCTGTATCAGCAGTTCCATCCACGGCTCCTGGAGTTGCTTTATCTGTTCCGGATCTCTCAAGACCAGAGCGTTGCGTACCGTAATAATAGTCTGCCGTGTCCCAAACATTGACCGTACCCCAACTGTATGAGCCGTTGTTCAGCTCGTTGCTCTCGGCTTCCGCGTCCATATCATCCACCCACAAAGCCATGTAATAGGTACCTGATGGGACAGAATAGCCATCATAGGTCTCATACAAATTAAAATAGGCAGGGTTCTCTCCTGCTCTTCGATAAATATAATTGCCTTTTGGAAGGATAAAATTGGTCGGCTCATAGAACAGAAACAGCTCGTTTCCATTACCTGCAACCTGATCCTGATCCAGGATCAGATTTATATACCAGTCCATACTTGTTGTGGCAGAGGCACCGTTGTTAACAACCTCATAGGTCAGAACCCCTTTTCCATATCCATCCCACTCTGCGTACCATGTTTTTACCTGAAGATCAGGAAGAGTGTTCTGAACGGATATTGTATCATTTCCCGCGGATATATTGTCGTTTTCATTGGATTCCTGCAAAACATCAAGATCATCAACCCACAAGGCCATGTAATAGGTGCCTGAAGGTAACTGATCAGGAAAATTAAAGGGTATGGCAATCTCTTCATCTCTGTAAACACTCTCCCCTGTCTTAAGATCAAAGGGAATGGTTTCATATACCACATAATAGTCGCTGGTTGTAATGTCACGATTGTCCGAGAGCATAAGATTGATATCCGCTCCTGCCGGTGCTGTCCCTGGCCCATTGTTTATGACGCTGTAGGTCAATGAGCCCGCTCCTCTTGGACGAGGATCATAGTTTGCGTTCCAGTCTTCCACTGTAAGGTTGGGAAGAGTGTTATAGTCAGGTTCCGGTTCTGTTGGTTCCGGATCTACAGGGACAACATTGACACTGTTTTCAGCATCTTCAAGTACATAGGCTTCCGAGAGAATGCCGTTTGCCGCAAAGTTATAGGGCATCCAGAAATATCCCTGGTCTCCCCAATTATTACTCCAGGAGTTTATAACCTTGAATGCACCTCCGTATTTATCATCATCATATCCCACAATAGTGATAGCATGACCTCCCTGATTATTTCCTGAAGCTGTATTATAAACGGAATTGGCACCTGAAAGATTCATCAACTGTTCATATACGGCGATTCCACCTACAACAGGTTTGCGGTTTGCAAGTGCCGCCTTTATCTGGGATGTGTCATTCATTCTTTTCCAGCTTGCGGCCTTGAATTTTGAGGCTTCGGCAAATGCTGCGGCAGAGGGCTGTGTGCGGTAATCATTCACACGATAGGGCATTGACGCAGAGGTTGCCACCCCTTTGTCAACCGCAAGCTGCAGAGCTTCATAAATATAGGAACCTCGATCCTGCCCCCCGTTAATCTGGTTGTAGATAAACGCAGGGCTGAACCGGTGAGAGTCGGTGTTGAGAGCCCATCCTATCTCAACCTTTTCCTGGTAGGATTTCAAGGCATATGCTATTGCCCAACCCACACAACTGCTTTGATTGCCCTGATCACCCGGAACCGGAAAGTTTGGACTAAGATCAATGGATCTTGGCACGGTTGGCTGATCTCCGATTCTACCAAACAGAGTACTGTTATAGTCACTCAATACAAACTGTGCGTAGTCAGATGCCGAGACATCGTTTCTTCCCGTGTTTTTGTCGCTGTCTGAAAGATAGTTGACCTTGACATCCACTCTTGCCTGATCACTGAACAACTGGCCGTCGCTTACCCTGTAGGAGATGCTGAACCTGTTGTTGCCTGCTGGCATATGGGTCAGATAGAGCTTGCCATTGGGGTTTATATAGGCTGATGAGTAACCGGTTCCTGAAGCGGGCGAGACCAGCTCATAGTTGATGGTGTCGTTGTCAGGGTCGTATGCGGACAGTTTCTGTTCAATGTAAGGGACAGTGGAATCCACATCAAGAGAGATTGACTCTGCCACAGGTTTACGGTTCTGACCATCTCCGGCAGGAGCCGCACCTGTAAGTTTCCAGTAATACCATTGAGTATCATTGGGATTGGCATAGTATTGAAGAGACAGTGAATAGTTAAGCCCCTGGTATGAAATGCAGGTGACATTAATATTGAGGCTGCTGTCAAGAAAGGCACAGGACGAGGTTGACTGTGAGGCGGGGAGATTGCCCAGCTTGAAATACAAGTTGCCGGTATCAGAGGGATTTTTGTAAAGATCAAGAAGAACACCAAATCTGTTTCCTGAAAATTCCATGCATGGAATATCAAGTGTCAAATTACTGCTGATCGTTGCACAGTCTGACCTTGCCTTGGCCGGTAAAAGAAACAATACCGAAAAAAGAATGATAAACAGTTTTTTCATGACTACCTCCTTAAATAATAGTTTTTGGGGCTTGAAATAGTTGTTGTGGCTTGATTCTAATATTTGCTGTTTTCTGGCTTGATCCTGAAAATTGCTTTTTTCTGGCTGGATTTTATGATTATGAACAAAAAACAGTTTTTTTGCAAAAATAATTTGCTGTTGCATTCACAATCCATAAATAGTATTCAATTTCAGCCTGAATCCATAGTAATCCATAAGAATTTATAGAAAATCAGGGATAACTGCTGTATTAGATAGAAATTTATCAAAGGAGAAAATAATGCTGATTGTCATGAAAAAAGGTGCGACAGACGAAAGTGTCCAGGGTGTTGTCAATGCTGCTGAAAAACGTGGATATACCGCACGACCTATTCCTGGCGGAGATCGGGTCTCGATAGGAATTTTGTATAATAAAGGATCAGTCGATGCCGGTCATTTCCTGGGGCTTGAAGGTGTCAAGGAGGTTATTCCGGTGACAAAACCTTATAAGCTGGTAAGCCGTGAATTTCAAAACGAGAATACTGTTGTTAAAGTTGGCAGCGTTCTGTTCGGAGATGGCTCAATGCCGGTGATTGCGGGTCCTTGTGCCATTGAGAGCGAAGAACAGGCAATTACCATTGCGGAACTGGTAAAAAAAGCAGGAGCAGCCATGTTCCGGGGAGGAGCATTCAAACCCAGAACTTCTCCTTATGATTTTCAGGGGCTTGGAAAACAGGGGCTTGAAATTCTTGCAAAGGTTCGGGAGAAGACCGGCTTGCCCGTTGCCACGGAAGTTATGGACATTGAGAACTTTGATCTTGTGGAGGAGTATGCGGATGTGGTGCAGATAGGAACACGAAACATGCAGAACTTCAGCCTTCTTAAACGGGCGGGAAAATCAAGAAAACCGGTTATTCTCAAACGCGGCATGTCCGCGATGCTTCAGGAGTGGCTCATGGCAGCGGAATATATCATGGAAGAGGGAAACAGCCAGGTGATTTTGTGCGAGCGGGGAGTCAGGACTTTTGTGCGTCACAGCAGAAACACCCTTGATCTTTCTGTGGTGCCTGCGGTGAAAAAAGAGAGTCATCTTCCCATTATAATTGATCCAAGTCATGCGGCAGGAGTAAGAGATCAGGTTATCCCCCTGACATGTGCGTCCGTGGCTGTTGGATCTGACGGCCTGATGGTTGAGGTGCACCATAAGCCTGATGAGGCCATGAGCGATGGGGCACAGTCACTATATCCCCCACAGTTTGAAAAACTCATGAAAATGGTCAACAGCATCCATGCCATTACAGGAGCGTGCTGTGGAAACAATTGAGGTTCAGGCCGCTCAGGGAACATCCATGAAAACAGTAGAAATCAGTGGGAATCCGGGGATACATGTGAAAACAATTGAAGTTCAGGGAAGTCAGGGGATATCTAAGATACATGTGGGAGAGTCGATTAAAAATGTCGCCAACTACCTGCCTGAGGGAAAAGAAGCGGTAATCATTACCGATGAAAACGTAAAGAAGTGGTATGAACCGTATTTTCCCC
>JADFYT010000119.1 GCA_015232935.1 Desulfamplus sp. | reverse complement strand
TCCACATCCGCTCTGGAAAAAATGGGTTCTCATTCATCTCCGACCGGTGAGGTATTCCTGGACAGTGTAAAGGTTCCCAAGGAAAATATTCTTGGCAAACCCGGTGACGGTGCGAAAATAGTTTTCAGCTCCCTTAACCAGACCCGCCTTTCTGCTGCTGCGGGCGGAGTCGGCCTTGCCCAGGCATGTCTTGATACTGTCACCAGATACTGCAATGAAAGAGCCCAGTTTGGCAAAAAGATCGGCGAGTTTCAGATGAACCAGGATATGATTGCCCAGATGGTAACCGATATTGACGCCGCTCGTCTTCTGGTTTACAAGGCCTCCTGGGAAAAGGATCAAGGAGATCTTAACAATGGCCTGAGTGTGGCAAAAGCCAAATATTTTGTTGGCGAAACCGTGACAAAGTGTGCCAACTTTGCCATGAGAATCATGGGAGCCTATGGCTATTCCACAGAGTATCCGGTGGCAAGATATTACAGGGATGCCCCGACATATTACATTGTCGAGGGGTCAACAAATATATGCAAATGGATTATTGCACTTGATCAACTTGGAATCAGAAAGGCGAACCGCTAAGGAATGAGTCCGAAATAACATTCCCATTTTAAAATCTGAATACGTCGTCATTCAACGTCGGCCTATTCTGAAATGAGCAAGTTATTTAAAACCGATTCCTAAACAAGATCGCAAGGAGATATTGATGAGACCCTATTTTGAAAATATGCCCCTTTTCGGGACAGAACTCAGCGAAAATACCATTGAAAGCACTCAAGAGAATGTTCAGGCGTTTCTTGAAGCTGAAAAAGAGATTGATGATGCTGTTGAAAAGGTAAAAAATGCCGGCTTTTCCACAGAGAAAATAAACGCAAGAGGCGAGATGACAGTATGGCAGCGTCTTGCATACCTTGTTGACGAGGGTACATGGACACCTCTTCACACCCTGTATAATCCTGCTGACAACGAGGAGGGAACTACCAATGTGATTGATGGTCTTGGAAAAATTGCGGGCAAATGGGCAGTCATAATCGGGTTTGACAACAAGGTGATGGCAGGAGCGTGGCTTCCTGGACAGTCAGATAATATCCTCAGGGTAACTGATCTTGCAAAACGGCTTAACATTCCCTTGGTATGGCTTGTCAACTGCAGCGGTGCAAAATTGCCGGAACAGGAAAAATTCTACGCCAACAGAAGAGGTGCGGGAACCCCGTTCTTTCGACATGCAGAGCTTGAACAGATGGGTATCCCCATACTTGCCGGAATTTATGGCACAAACCCTGCCGGTGGCGGATATCAAAGCATCAGCCCTACTGTTCTTTTTGCACACAAGAACTGCAATATCGCGGTAGGCGGTGCGGGAATCGTGAGCGGAATGGCTCCACGCGGCGGCTTTACAATGGATATGGCTGAACTGCTGGTTGAAAAGGCAAAGACAGACAAGGCAAAGCCGCCTGGATCGGTTAAAATTCATTACGATGAGACCGGCTTTTTCAGGTATGTGTTCGATGAGGAGAAGGATGTACTGGATGGACTGAAATATTACATGCAGGATATGCCAGCCTACAACCCCGAATTCTTTCGTGTGGCAGAGCCTGTGCCGCCAGCTTTTCATCAGGAGGATCTTCTCAGTCTTCTGCCGATGGGTCAAAAAAAGGTATATTCTTTTGATGATGTGCTGTCAAGAGTTGTGGACGGCGGCCAGCACTCCGAGTTCCGCCCTGATTACGGCCCTGAAATGTACACGGGTCTTTGTAAAATCGATGGTTTTCTTGTTGCCTGCATTGGCAACCGTCAGGGTTATCTTGGAGATGGCTATCCTGAATATGCCGATTATCCCGGTATTGGAGGCAAGCTCTATCGTCAGGGGTTAATCAAGATGAATGAGTTTGTCACTCTTTGCGGCAGAGACAGGATTCCAATAATCTGGTTTCAGGACACATCTGGAATTGATGTCGGGGATATCGCCGAAAAAGCAGAGCTTCTTGGACTTGGGCAATCCTTGATCTACTCCATACAGCAGACAGATGTTCCCATGATGCTTGTGGTGCTCAGAAAGGGTTCGGCCGCGGCCCACTATGTTCTTGGCGGTCCTCAGGCCAACCGGCACAATGCCTTTACCATTGGCACCGCTGCTACTGAGATTTATGTAATGCACGGAGAGACCGCGGCTGTGGCAACTTATGCAAGGCGTCTTGTCAAGGAAAAGGAGGCTGGTAAAGATATGCAGCCTGTTATTGATAAAATGAATGATCTTGCAAAAAAATATCACGACACATCAAGGCCGCTTTTCTGTGCGAAGAACGGCCTTGTGGATGAAATAGTAAAACTTGCTGATATAAGAAAATATATGCAGGCCTTTGCCGGCAGCGTATATCAAAATCCCAAATCAATATGCCCTCAGCACCAGATGATTCTGCCAAGAATCATAAAAGGCTGAAAATGCAGGGATGGACAAGGCAGTCATATTTTTTTAAAAACCATCAAATCTACATATTGACAAGAGTATTTGACTAAGATATTGTGGAAAATTATGAATTCTAAAAGATAAGACGGCAAGCTTACTTAATAGAAGATCAATTATTTTTATTTTTAACAGGAGGTAGTTTAATGGCAACCATAGAGATAAATGGAACCACTTTTGAAGTTGATGAGGACGGTTTTCTGCTTGATTACAAAACGTTTACCAATGATTGGGTTGAGTATGTAAGACAGCAGGAAGGTATTGAAGAGCTTACAGATGAGCATTGGTCAGTAGTTAATGTTCTTCAGGACTATTATGAGAAAAATGGTATTGCTCCAATGGTACGTGTTCTTTCAAAACTTACCAAATATAAACTGAAACACATTTATGAACTCTTCCCATCAGGACCTGGAAAAGGAGCCTGTAAAATGGCCGGTCTTCCAAAACCGACAGGATGCGTATAACTTGTCAGGTTTTTATCTGCTATAGATAGCCGGAATTTTTTTCATAAAAGCCCTGCATATTATGTGCAGGGCTTTTTTTATCATCTGTTTTTTTTATCTAATACGCATGACTTTTTACATACCAGGGAGTTGACTCTTATGGCCAGAATCGATGAAACAGATAAAAAGATAATCAACAGGATTCAAACATCTTTCCCCATTGATCCTAATCCTTACATGATAATAGCCAAGGAGCTTGGGCTTTCTGAAGCCGAGTTGATCTCAAGGGTCAGGCAATTAAAACAAAACGGGATTATCCGGCGCATAGGAGGCAATTTTGGCCCTTATAAACTTGGTTTTTTCAGTACCCTGTGTGCAGCGTCTGTCCCTGATGAAAAACTTGATCTCTTTACAAAAACTGTGAATGGATATTCAGGGGTAACTCACAACTATATGCGAAGTCACAGATATAATGTATGGTTTACCTTTATAGCAGAATCTATGGATATAATTGAAAACAACCTGAGAGATATATCTGAAAGGACAGGAGTAAAAGAGATACTGAATCTGCCGGCCACTGATGTTTTTAAAATCAGTGCAAACTTCAAAGTCACGTAAGACAAACTCACATAAAAACAACCGGGTTTTGTTAAATAGCCGGCTTTTGTTATTTTCGCCCATCTCTTTGAATCAAGGCAGTACCAAATTCCTTAAAAGGCCGTATTACTCTTGAAAGGCTGCTGTGTATCACTCTTGAATCTGCTTTCTTCTCATCTGGATATAAGCATCCTTTACAGAGATATAAGGATCCAGAGCCGCCTTTTTCAGAGCCTCATAATCTCCGATCCTGAAAGATACGTCGTTTATTCTATCCAGAGAACTGACTCCAAGAGCAAGTTCAGCAGGTTCAATATAGGTCGTTGGTGAAAGAAAAAAGTCTCCAACGCTTCCAACAGCATCCCTTAGTGTTGATGGCCCCATTAACGGAAGCACAAGATAGAAACCCTCTTTTACAGAATACCTTCCAAATGTTTGTCCCATATCCTCGTTATAGGTCTTTATTCCAAAAACATACTGTGCGGGTGTCGCAAACCCCAGTCCTCCCCCGACAGTATTGATAGCAAAGCTCTTTACCTCTGAAACCGCCTGCCCACCTTTGCCCTGCAACAAATTATTTACAAATCTCAAGGGAAACAGCGAGTTGTGGAAAAAATTGCGAATCCCTGACCTGAGAGGGTCTGGAGTTATGAATTTATATCCTCTGGCAACAGGCTTTAATACCCAGAAATAGAGCTTGTCATTGAACGAGAACATGGCGTAATTTAACCAGTAAAGTGGATCAGCAACTGATTTTTCCGGTTTTCTGACATATTCATCACCATACAGATCATCACTGTACAGTTCATCCGTTCCTTCCAGATTATCAGAAGATTGTGCGTCAGCCGCGCCTACAAGAGTCCCGGAAGGTTTTGCCGCAACAGGAAGATGGTCAGAAGCTTCAACCACATAGTTACCTGAAAAAAACATTGTGGCTGACACTATAACAAGCAAGGTTATCTGTCTTGATTTCATTGTGAAATTTTCTCCTTTACTTCCTGAATGATTTTGTCAGGCGAATCGTTGAACCTTGTTCTATACTGTTCCCTGTAATTGCCAACAAGACTTACCCCTTCAATCTTGACATCATATATTTTCCAGTCCTCACCCCGCTTTTTCATCATCCTGTAATTTACAGGGGTCACAACTTTATTGTGAAACACATCCGTGGCAATGTCAGCTCTCTCTATTCCCGATTTGGTGGCAGCAAGCATTTCAGTTTTGGTATATGTGATTTTAAGATCCTCAAAATTTTCATCATCAATCTTGGCAATATAGGTATTTGCTATTAATCTTGAGAACTGCTTTATAAATTCCGTGCGTTGACTGTCTGAAAACCGTCCCCAGTTCCTTCCAAGTGCTCCTCGTGAAAATTCGTTGAAATCAAAAATAGATTCAGCTTTATTGAACAGAAGCTCTTTTCTTGCGTCTTTCCGGGTTTCAGAGGCAAGTGCCGGATCGTTTAAAACCGAAATAATTGCATTTACTCCGTTTCTCAAGACAATTTCAGGTTCCAGATCCGCCGCTCCTGGTACAGCGGGAGTAAAAAAAAACATACACAATAGGACTGCCATTATTTTTTTCATTTTTTCCTCGTCTTTAAAAATTATAAGCGGCTAAAATAAATGACCCGGTAGGGGTCAACAAAACTGACCAGGTCAGAATAAGAAAATATCATGAATTGAACCTATTTTTCAGCACCCTTTTCATCCTTGTTAAAAATATATTTGCTTACCAGAGCCTCAATGTCAATTGCGGATTCTGTATTGAATATGGTATCTCCTGACTCAAGCATGGTGTCAGAACCACCTGGAGACAGATTTATATATCTGTCTCCGATAACACCCGATGTCTTGACAGAAGCCATGACATCTTCAGCCAGAGTGATATTCTCACGGATTCCAAGTTCTACCTTTGCAAGCATTCTTTCTGTATCCAGTTCAATAGAAACAACATTTCCGATTTCCACCCCTGCCATCTCCACCCCTGCCCCTTTTTTCAATCCGGCTACAGAGCTAAAATAGGCATATAGCCTGTAGTCATTCTTTTTAAGCACTCTGATACCACCAAGCTCGACAACAAGATAGGCACAACAGACAATGCCGATAATCATAAAAATTCCCACGTAAAACTCAACCATTCCCTTTTTCATAATATTTTTCCTGATTTTTTTTAAATCAATAATCCGTAAAGTCACCCTTTCCGCTTATAAAAGAGCTTACATCCTGTATATCACAATTCATTATCTCCTTTGAAGTTCCCTGAAAGATTATTTTGCCTTTTTCAAGCATTGCAACTCTCTGGGCTATCTGAAAAATATCGGGTATTTCATGGCTGACAATCACAGCGGTAAAACCAAACATCTGCTGATAGGATTTTATCATTGCATGAACCCCGTTTTTTCTTACAGGATCAAGGCCGGTAGTGGGTTCATCAAAAAGAACAATCGATGGTTCAGTTACAAGAGCCCTTGCAAGAGCAACTCTTTTTTTCATTCCACCTGAAAGCTGGGCAGGATACTTGTTCGCTGTTCCCTTGATCTCAAGCTGTTCAATTCTCATTTCAACCTTTTGCCTGATCTCATGCTTTGAAAACCGGGATGTTTCAGTCAAGGGAAGAGCAATGTTTTCATAAATATTCATGGAGTCGAACAGTGCGTTTTCCTGAAACATATAGCTGAATTTCTTTTTAAATTCACTCTTTTCCCTGCCGGACATTGACGAGATATCCTCTCCTTTGAAGAGAACGCGTCCCGAGTCCTGCTGCATAAGACCAATTATATGCTTCAGGAGCACACTTTTTCCAGAACCGCTTTTACCAATCACCACAGTGATCTCGTCTTCATATATTGACAGATTGACACCGCTCATCACATGGTTATTTCCAAAACTTTTTTTAACATCTGCAAATTCAATCAAAGGAGATTTCATAAAAACCCGCCTGTTACAACAAAAGATATGTTATGACATAATCAAACACAAGAATCAAAACACAGGAGTTAACAACCGCATTGGTAGTTGAAAAGCTTACCCCCTTTGCTCCAAAGCCTCCGCGTGTCTGAAGATGGGTGAAGTATCCCTGGGCACAGCATACGGTTGTCACCACAATGGCAAAAACAAAAGATTTGACAAATCCGCCTGTCACATCAGCCATAACGACGCTGTCAGTCACCCGGTAGATATAAATTCCGCCATTTATTCCCAGAAGCAGCGAGCCTGTAATATATCCTCCCAAAATACCAATCACATCAAAAAGTGCGGTAAGAAGAGGAAAGCTTATTATAGATGCAACGATTCTCGGACTGAATATAAACCTTACCGGATTGATACTCATGGTTTCAAGAGCGTCTATCTGCTCTGAAATCCGCATAACCCCGATTTCCGCAGCCATTGCCGATCCTGCCCTTGCTGTGATCATGATGGCGGTCAGAACAGGCCCAAGCTCTCTTATCAGCGTGAGTGCCACAGCAGAGCCAAGCATCCCTTCAGAACCAAATTTGACAAGAGTATAATATCCTTGAAGTCCAAGTA
>JADFYT010000118.1 GCA_015232935.1 Desulfamplus sp. | reverse complement strand
GTCTCAGACACAGGAGAGGGTATTGGAGAAAACGATATAAAACATATTTTTGAGCCGTTCTATACCAGAAAGGAGATGGGCAAAAGTGGAACCGGTCTTGGCCTTACTGTTGTATGGAATACTGTTCAGGATCATAACGGGGGCATTACAGTTACAAGTAACAGTGATGGAAGTTCATCTGTAATATCCTCGTCATTGAATGGAAATATATTTGTTTGCGGTGATGTAACCGGCTCTGACTATTCCTCTGACACTGCTTCGGTAGATATGACAGGCACATCATTTGAACTCTATTTTCCAGCATTTCATGATGAGGCAGGACAAGAGCATTGCAAGGCAGAAGCCGAAAGGTACACGTCAAATCTTGAGCTTTTAAAAGGAAATGGGGAGAGGATTCTCGTAGTGGATGATGAGCCCCATCAGATTGACCTTGCAATGCGTATGCTCACTCTTTTGAACTATGAGGTATCAGCAGCGGATTCAGGGCAAAATGCTCTGGAGTACCTGAAGACAGAGCAGGTAGATCTTGTGCTGCTTGACATGATAATGGCTCCCGGGATCAATGGAAGAGAGACATATGAGGAAATAATCAAAATAAACCCGCTTCAAAAGGCCATTATCGCAAGCGGCTTCTCGGAAAGCGAAGATGTTAAAAACGCCCGCCAAATCGGAGTTGGAGGTTATCTCAAAAAACCATACTCAATAGAACAACTGGCAGTGGCAGTGGCCGATGTACTTAAAAGATAAAAACCCATATCTATGGTTTTGCAAAAAGTCCTCAATGGGCATCTTTCAGCATAATAACCAGTTGATTTTATCGAACACAAATTTTGGCAAGCTGACTTTTTACGAGACCATCAATATGGGTATGGGAAGTATCTCATTTCAATAAGATATCTCCTCTTTGAGCATACAGCAGGCAATCTGGTAGCACGGTGTCCCATCAGAATTATAGGCAATATTTCCAGGCTGGATAAGTTTATTCATTACACACCCTTCAGGAATATCGAGTCTGAAAAAATCACTCTCATTTATTCCGGGAGTTGGAACAACAGCGTCAGGTTCATTGTTTCCTGTCTTTATCTCAAAGCTGTGAAAAGGATAATCCTCACACAATGGGCAGCGATAAATTCTTCCATTTGGAAACAGAAAATAGTTGTCTGCCAAAAGGCCGGCACATTCAAAAACCTGACCATCCTCCAGAAATACTTTCGGGTATGTGACTATGACCCCGAGCTGTGCCACTTTCTGAGCCACGTCAGGCACTGTTTCAAGCCAGGATTTCATTGATACCTGACGTTGACTTGCAGAGCTGTTTTTAGATACCCTTTTTTCCGGATGCTCTTTTTTTTCTGACAATCTATCTTTTTCTGATGATCTATCTTTTTCTGACTGCCCCCATTTTTCGACTGACGCTCCCCGAATACCAATAACCTGTATAAAAAATCTTTCAATCCCGAGCTCCTTTATCAGATCCGGCATAAGGGGCAGTTCGTGCAGGTTGTCAGAGCTAGCGGTATATATCATGGAGGTTGAGAATCCGGCATCCACAGCTTTTTTGATGCCTGAAAGTACAGTACTGTAGCTGCCCTTTCCCCTGATAGAATCATTGGTCTTTGCCGTTGCCCCGTCTAATGAGAAACTTATGAAGTCAACATCATCCGGAGTTATCTTTTCCAATATATCGTGGAAAAGATAACCATTGGTATCAATGGTTATAGATTTGAATCCGGCTTTTCGTGCCTCTTTTACTGCAAGGTGCAGATCAGGATGCAAGGTTGGTTCCCCGCCCAGAAATATAACATTGATGTCTTCATGTTTTTTGTAGTTTTCCGGGCTGCTGGAATTGCCCGAGCTGCTGGAGTTCTCCAAGTTGCTGGAATTGCCCGAGCTGCTGGAGTTCTCCAAGTTGCTGGAATTTCCTGAACTGCTGGAGTTCTCCAGGTTGCTGGAATTGCCTGGACTGCTGGAGTTCTCCAGGTTGCTGGAATTCCCTGAACTGCTGGAATTCTTCGGGCTGATTGGTGATTCCTGTGTTTTGGACGGGCAGGATTGTCTTGAGAATTCAAAGACAAGATTGAGCCACTCTTTAATGGTCTCAATATCAAGAGTATTTTTTCCGTGCTGTTCCGGATTTATATAGCAATGCTTGCAGGAGAGGTTGCATTTTGTCAGAATATGAAAAAACAGGTTGGAAGAGTTTCTTGAAAATGCAACAGTGTGTTTTTTCATATTATTTTCCCTGAAGCTGCCTGTATTATTGTTTGAAATTTACCACAAGTTGCAGGATGGACGTGCATTTCAGCCCATACACTTCCTGGAGATACCAGGATCAAATGAGACAGGATAAGAGCCATCAAAACATGCCTTGCAAAAACTGTTAGCAGGATTTTCAACACCGCTTGCCTCAAGCATCCCCTCAATCGAGAGGTAGTGCAGGGTATCCAGTCCAAGAAAGTGCGTCAGCTCCATCTGGGTCTTGGTTGCAGCAACAAGCTCCCCTTTAGTTGAAAAATCAATTCCGTAATAACAGGGAAATCTATGGGGAGGGCAACTTATGCGCATATGCACTTTTTTGGCTCCAAGATTACGCAGTGCCTGAACCCTTGTCCTTGCCGTGGTTCCACGGATAATGGAGTCTTCAATAATTATGATCTCTTTTCCCTTTATAAGCTCCCTGACAGGATTGAGTTTCACCCTCACAGCAAAATCTCTCATGCTCTGGGTTGGCTGGATAAAACTTCTGCCAACATAGTGGTTACGGATCATGGCCATTTCAAACGGAATGCCGGACTCTTCGGCATAACCGATAGCCGAGTAGTTGCCAGAATCAGGGAACGGCATGACAAAGTCAGCATCCACATGCGACTCCTTTGCAAGCTGTCTGCCAAGGGCTTTTCTCATCTGATAGACATTTTTACCGCATATGGTGCTGTCAGGCCGTGCAAAATATATGTATTCAAATATACATAAAGATCTTGTCTCAAGTGGTTTTTCCGGCTTGATACTTTGAACACCATCTTCGTTAATGATGACAATCTCTCCTGGATCAAGCTCTCTTACAAACTCTGCCTGGACAAGGTCAAAAGCACATGTCTCTGATGCAAGCACATAATGCCCATTGAGTTTGCCAAGAGCCAATGGACGAAATCCATTAGGATCCTTTACTCCGATCACCTCGCCTTTGCAGGTAAGAAGCACAAATGAATATGCTCCCTCAATTTTGGCCACAGCCTTCTGGATCGCCTGAATAACATTGCCCTGCTTGAGATTTTTGATAAACAGGTGAAGAAATACCTCGCTGTCCATCGTGGTCTGAAATATTGAACCATTCTCTTCAAGCTCGTTTTTCAAAATATGGGCATTAACCAGATTGCCGTTATGTGCAACAGCATAGGCACGTCCCCTGTGCTGCACAACAAACGGCTGGGCATTGGTAAGATTTGAATCTCCCGTGGTTGAGTACCGGACATGGCCAATGGCACTTCCACCGCCGCCTTCAATCCTTTTCAGGTCTTCCATCTCAAAGATGTCATGGACAAGCCCCATACCCTTGTGGGAGAAGATTTTGTCTTTTTCTCTTGCAACAGAGATGCCGGCACTCTCCTGGCCTCTGTGCTGAAGTGCGTAAAGTCCAAAATAGGTAAGCTGGGCAGCTTCAGGGTGTCTGTAGATACCAAAAACACCGCATTCCTCTTTTGGTATTCCAGCACCGTAACTTTTCCAGGTTTTTTTCAATCCAAAATCTCCAATGAGTCTTGAATCTCCAATGGGTCTTGCTCTTTCAATCATATTATTTTTCCGTCCTGCACATGGTATGTTGTGTTGTTTGCATGATAGCTCGCGTTATATTCAGACTTGTCATGTTGTTCCTTAACCTTTTGATCCTGTGCATGATATTCCTGTATTGATTTTACCGAAAGCGACTCTCTTTTTAGTGCACTGATTGCCCTGCATATGGCCTTTGCTCCATCGGTAGTGGTTGCATAGGGTATTTTATAGCGTATTGCGGCTCTTCTTATTTCATATCCATCCATCTTTGTCTGGCTGCTGGCACCTGTGTTGAGAACCAGTTGAATCTCGTTGTTCTTTACAGCATCTACAACATGGGGTCTGCCTGTGGAGACCTTTTCAACCACTTTTGCCGGAATGGCATTGTCCTCCAGGAACATTGCTGTACCACGGGTCGCAAGAAGTTTGAACCCCATCTCGTAAAAATCCTTAGCAACCGGAAGAGCTGCCATTTTATCACTATCTTGAACGCTTATAAACACTGTCCCTTCAGTTGGAAGATTTTGACCTGCACCAAGCTGGGCTTTGGCAACAGCAGCTCCAAGCTCCATGTCAATACCCATAACCTCACCAGTAGATTTCATCTCGGGGCCAAGCACAGGATCTACCTTGTCAAACCTGTCAAAAGGCATAACCGCCTCTTTTACCGAATAGTGGGCAGGTATCACCTCGTGAGTCAGCCCAAGCTCGTCCAGGGTTTTTCCAAGCATCACCTTGGTGGCAAGTTTTGCAAGGGGAACGCCTGTTGCCTTGCTCACAAACGGCACGGTTCTCGATGCTCTCGGGTTTACCTCAATCACATAAACCTTGTTGTCCATAATGGCAAACTGGATATTCATAAGCCCTATGACATTAAGCTCCTTTGCAATAGCACGGGTGGCTCTGGCCATTTCATCAATCAGACTGGCAGGAATGCTGTACGGAGGAAGTACGCAGGCAGAATCTCCCGAATGGATGCCCGCCTCCTCAATATGCTCCATCATGCCGCCAATTATCGTCCGGTTGCCGTCAGAAATGGCATCAACGTCAAGTTCAAAGGCATCTTCAAGAAACTGGTCAATCAATACAGGGTGGTCGGGAGAGGCAGATATGGCAAGATTAAAATACTCTTCAAGCTCTTTTGGGTCATACACAATCTTCATTGCCCTGCCACCCAGAACAAATGACGGCCTTACCATAACAGGATAGCCTATTTCACTGGCGACTCTCCGGGCATCTGCAAAGTTTGTCGCAATACCGTTGGCAGGCTGGGCGATATCGAGTTTTTTGAGCATGGCCTGAAACAGATCCCTGTTTTCCGCCATGTCAATGCTTTCAGGGCTTGTGCCGATAATTGGAACTCCGGCTTTTTTCAGGGCAGTTGCAAGATTCAACGGAGTTTGCCCTCCAAACTGGACAATAACACCATCAGGTTGCTCTTTTTCCACAATATGAAGAACATCTTCTCTGGTAAGAGGCTCAAAGTAGAGCTTGTCCGATGTGTCATAATCAGTACTGACGGTTTCCGGGTTGCTGTTGACCATTATGCTCTCAACCCCCTCTTCTTTCAATGCAAACGAGGCATGAACACAGCAGTAGTCAAACTCAATGCCCTGGCCGATTCTGTTTGGACCGCCACCAAGAATTATCACTTTTCTTCTGGTTGAAACCCTTGCCTCGCACTCTTTTTCATAGGTTGAATAATAGTATGGGGTGGCAGCCCGAAATTCTGCCGCACAGGTATCCACAAGTTTATAGACAGGCACTATGCCAAGTTTTTTTCTTTGTTTTTCAATTTTCTCTTCTGAAAGACCGGTCAGATGTGCAAGCTGCCGATCTGAAAATCCCCACCGTTTTGCCTTTTCCATGATTTCAAACGAGATATTGCTTTTTGCATGCGTAACAGAAGGTGATGATGCGGGATACAGATTTTGATGGTGAGCAGAGGGGACGGATACAGATATTGCAGATGTGAGGGTTATTGTTTTTTCAAATTCCACAATCTGTTTCATCTGGTGGAGAAACCAGGGGTCAATACCGGTAAGCTCATTTATCATTTCAATGGACATGCCATTTTCCAGGGCATATTTGATATAAAATATTCTCTGGGAGTTTGGGGTGGCAAGCCGGTACTCAAGCTCTGTTCTGGAAACCGTTCCAGGAGCCGGATCTTTTCCGTCTGCACCAAAGCCGAATCTGCCTATCTCAAGTGATCGCAACCCCTTTTGGAGAGCCTCTTTAAAGGTTCTGCCAATTGACATGGTTTCTCCCACAGATTTCATGGCCGTAGTCAGGATATCATCTGTTTCAGGAAATTTTTCAAATGTCCATCTCGGAATTTTGACCACGCAGTAGTCAATGGATGGTTCAAAACAGGCCAGAGTCTCGCCGGTTATGTCGTTCTTGATCTCGTCCAGAGTAAATCCTACCGCAAGTTTTGCCGCAATCTTGGCAATGGGAAATCCGGTCGCCTTTGAGGCAAGGGCAGAACTTCTGGAGACTCTCGGGTTCATCTCCACAATAATCATGTCACCATTAGCGGGGTTAATGGCAAACTGGACATTTGAGCCGCCTGTCTCCACACCGATCTCCTGCATGATGGCAATGGAGGCATCCCGAAGTCGCTGATACTCCTTGTCTGAAAGTGTCTGTGCCGGAGCGACTGTAATACTGTCTCCCGTATGAACTCCCATGGGATCTATATTCTCGATTGAGCAGATAATTACCACATTGCCTGCATTGTCACGCATCACCTCAAGCTCATACTCTTTCCAGCCAAGAACAGACTCTTCAAGCATGACCTGGGTTATAAAACTTGCGTCCAGCCCTTTTTTGGCAAGCAGGGCAAGCTCCTCAGGATTGTAGGCCACCCCTCCGCCGGTTCCCCCAAGTGTAAAACTTGGACGAACTATAATGGGAAAGCCTATCTCTTCGGCGATCTTTTCAACCTCATGCATGTTTTTGGCAAATCCGCTTCTGGGAATCCGTAAATCTATCCGGTTCATGGCATCACGGAACAGCTCTCTGTCTTCTGCTTTTTTAATAGCTTCAACAGATGCCCCGATCATCTCAACGTTGTATTTTTCAAGAATTCCCCTTTTTGCCACTTCAATTGCATTGTTAAGTCCGGTCTGTCCGCCAAGAGTCGGTAAAAGGGCATCTGGCCGCTCTCTTTCAATCACCTTGGCAACACTCTCCGGTGTCACAGGCTCTATATAGACCTTGTCAGCCGTGTCAGGATCGGTCATTATGGTCGCAGGGTTGGAGTTGATCAGAATAACCTCATACCCCTCCTCCT